>DASYZR010000138.1 GCA_035945995.1 bacterium | reverse complement strand
TTTCCTATCAGGTCAATCCCTGGCTCAAGCCGGCGGGCGCGATCCTGGAGATCACGGCGGTGGCCACCGCCGGACCGGACGGTGCCGCCGGCACCGGCACCGCCACGGTGTCGGTCCGGATCAAGTGAGCCGCGTCCGCTTGCCCGTCCGCGGGCGCCCCAGTATAGTAGTAGGTAGGTAGACCGCCCGGGTCGCACGCGCCGGGCGGGCCGTTCCTGAGGGGGCCCCCGTGTCCGGACACTCCAAGTGGCATAACATCAAGATCAAGAAGTCCAAAGTCGACCAGCAGCGCGGCAAGATTTTCAGCAAGCTGGCGCGCGAAATCATCATCGCCGCGAAGGAAGGCGGCGGCGACCCGGCCAACAACGCCCGCCTCCGCTCCGCGATCGAACGCGCGCGCGAAGCGAGCATGCCCAACGACAACATCCAGCGGGCGGTGGCGCGCGGCGCGGGCGGCGGCGAAGGGGCGGCCTTCGAAGAGATCACCTACGAGGGCATGGGGCCCGCGGGGGTCGCGCTGCTCATTCAGGTCGCGACGGACAATCGGAATCGCACCGCGTCGGAAATCCGCAACATCCTCACCAAGGCCGGCGGGTCGATGGGGGCCTCGGTCGCCTGGATGTTCGACAAGAAGGGGCTCATCATGCTGTCCCGCAGCGTCGCCTCCGAGGACGAGGTGCTGACCCGGGCGATCGACGCCGAGGACATGCGCACGGCCGGGGACGAGTACGAGATCACCACGGCCCCGGAAGACTTCGTGAAGGTCCGCCGCGCGGTCGAGGAGGCCGGATGGACGCCGGTGTCGGCGGAGATCACGATGGTCCCGAAATCAACGGTGCCGCTCCACGGCAAGGAAGCACAGCAGGTCCTGCGCCTCATGGAGGCGCTCGAGGATCACGACGACGTCCAGCACGTCTACGCGAACTTCGACATCCCGGACGAGGTGCTGCAGCAGGTCGGGTGAGCCGCACGCGCGGGCCTCGGGCGGCCGGGCGCGGGCAATCACGGAGGTGGGCGGTGGGAGCACGCGAGACAATCGAGCCGGGATTCCGCAGGATCTATGCGGGGATTCAGCACAACGTTGAGTTGATTCCCGATGACCGGCTGGACGTCAAGCCAGAGGGACTGGAGACGCGGTCGTTTCGAGAGATCGCGCTGCACATCGCCGACTCGTGCGTCATCTTCGGCGACAACATCGGCAAGACGACGTGGGAGCGGATCGCGGCGTTTCCGCCCGACGCCTACCGGACGAAGGCGCAGGTGGTCGACGCCGTGCGGCAGGGAGGCGAGCGCTACCTGGCCGGCCTGGCCCGCCTGACCGACGCCGAGGCGGAGCGGGTATGTGAAGCGCCGTGGGGGGCGAAGCATCCGCAGGGGATGCTGGTCGGTTTCCAGGTGCCGCACCTTTTCTATCACAACGGTCAACTCGCGATTTATCTCCGGATGGCGGGGATCAAGCCGCTCTTCGCCCCCCGATAGGCGCCGCGTGCGCCGGCGGGTGATCGAACCGGCAGGAAGGCCCCGTCCACCGGCGAACACCGGTTCGTGTTCGTTGGAGCGTCCCGCGTCCGCCGTCCGGGCGCCGCGCCGCGCGCGCGGCGGAACGGTGTCCTGCGGGTGCTGGGGGTGGATCCCGGCCTTCATCTCAGCGGCTACGGCATGATCGAGACGGCCGGGCCGGGGCTGCGCGTCGTCGACGCCGGCGTGATCCGCACCGACCCCCGCGCGCCGCTGGCCGACCGGCTCGAAGAGCTGCACGCCGGGCTGCGCGAAGTCCTTGCGGAATGGCGTCCCGCGGCGATCGCCCTCGAGGACGTGTTCGCGCACCCCGCGTTTCCCCGCGCCGGCATTCTCATCGGGCACGTCTGCGGCGCCATCAGCATCGCCGCCGCGGAGCGGCGCATCCCCGTGGAGACCATTCCTCCCGCGGCGGTGAAGCGGGCCCTCGCGGCGTCCGGGCGCGCCGACAAGCGGCAGATCCAGCGGATGGTGCGGGCGCTGCTTGCGCTGGACCGCGATCCCCTGACGCACGTCGGCGACGCGCTGGCCCTCGCGCTGGTCGCGCTGTCGCGGCGCGGCGTGCCGCTCGCCCGCGGCTCCCCGAGTCCCGCATGATCGCGCTGCTGCGCGGCCGGGTGATGCGCCGCACCGACGAGATGCTGGTGATCGACTGCGGAGGCGTCGGGTACGAGGTGCACCTCCCGGCGTTTCTGCGCGACCTGCTGCGGGCCGACCCGCATCGCCTCCAGGAGGCCGCCCGGTCTCGGGAGCGGCCGGAGGCCCTGCGCCAGACAGGGGACGAGACCGTCGAGCTGCACATCTCCTATCACGTCAGCGCCAATCAGCCGCGGCCGCTGCTCGTCGGGTTCCTCCGGGAGGTCGAGCAGGAGTTCTTCGAGCGGTTCATCACCGTGGACGGCGTCGGCCCGACCAAGGCGATGAAGGCGCTCGCGCATCCCGTCGAGCGGGTCGCGGACGCCGTTGAGCGCAAGGACATCGCGTTTTTGCAGAAGCTGCCCGGCATCGGCGCGCGGACCGCGGAGAAGATCGTCGCGGCGCTGCACGGCAAGATGGGCAAGTATGCGCTGCTGCGCACGGACGTGCCGGCCGAGCCCGAGGCGCCGCCGGCGGACTTCCAGGAGGAAGTCATCGACGTCCTGACGCGGCAGCTCGGCTATCGCGCCGGCGAGGCGCGGCGGATGGTGGCCGACGCGCTGCGGCGGAACGGCGCGCTTGCATCGGCGGAGGCGCTGCTCCAGGAAGTCTACCGCGTGGAGCGGGGCTCGCTCGCATGACCCGGGAGCGGACGATCGGGCCCGACGGCGGGCGCGGCGATCCGCCCCCGCGGGCGGCCGATCCCGACGAGCAGTTCATCCGCAGCCTCCGGCCCAAGCGGCTCGAGGAGTGCATCGGCCAGCCGCGGGTCGTGACCGGCCTGGCCATCAGCATGCAGGCCGCCCGCGAGCGGGGCGAGGCGCTCGACCACGTGCTGCTGCACGGGCCGCCCGGCCTCGGCAAAACGACCTTTGCCAACGTCATCGCGGCCGAGATGAACACGAAGATCGTCACCACCTCGGGCCCCGCGCTCGAGCGCGGCGGGGACCTGATGGGGATTCTCACGAACCTCGAGGCCGGCGACGTGCTCTTCATCGACGAGATCCACCGGCTGCCGCGCGCGGTCGAGGAGTTCTTGTATCCGGCGATGGAGGATTTCTGCGTCAACTTCGTCATCGAAAAGGGCGCGCACGCGCGCACGCTGCGGTACACCCTCCGCCCGTTTACGCTGGTCGGGGCCACCACGCGCGCGGGCCTGTTGTCGTCGCCGCTCCGCGACCGGTTCGGCATCGCGCACCACCTCGACTTCTATCCCGTCGAGGATCTCGCCAGGGTGGTCCGCCGGTCGGCGTCGATCCTCGAGGTGACGGCGACCGACGAGGGCGCGGGAGAGATCGCCCGGCGCTCCCGCGGCACGCCCCGGATCGCGAACCGGCTGCTCCGGCGGGTCCGCGACTACGCGCAGGTGCGCGCCGCGGGCACCATCAGCCTCGACGTCGCGGCCGAGGCGCTCGAGTTCGAGGGGGTGGACGCCGCCGGCCTGGACGCGCAGGACCGGGAGCTGCTGCGCACCGTCGTCCAGGTCTACGGCGGCGGCCCGGTCGGCGTCGAGGCGCTCGCGGCGACCCTCAACGAGGAAGTGGACAGCATTGTCGAGATGATCGAGCCGTATCTGTTGAAGATCGGCTTCCTCACGCGAACGCCGTCGGGGCGCCGGGTGACGCCGCAGGCGTGCGACCACCTCGGCCTCGCCGCCCCCGAACGGCCGTCGCGCGGGCAGGGAGCCTTGTTCCCGTGACCCCGTCGGCCATCGGCCGGGTGTTGATCGGCCTCGGCGTCCTGCTCGTCATCATGGGCGGCGCCGTCGTGCTGCTCGGCATGCTGCCGCGGCTGCCCGGGGACATCTACGTCCAACGGCGGGGCTTCACCCTGTATGTGCCGATCCTCGGCAGCATTCTGGTGAGCCTGCTTCTGACGCTGCTGCTCAACCTGTTCTTCGCCAGACGATGACACCGGCCGTCCGGATCCTGAGCGCGGCCCTGGCCGCCGCCGTGACATGGCTCGGCGCCGGCGCGGCCAATCCCGCCCGGGCCACCGAGTCCGTCCTCATCCGCGTCGCGATCCTGCTCGAACGGCCGGCCGTGCAGATCGCCGCGGACGGGCCGGTCACCGCGGACGACGCGTCGCCGGCAGCCGCGGTGCTCGCCGCGCTGCCGGCCGGTACGGCGTGGATCGCGGCCCCAAGCGCAGCCGGCGGGCTCGATCTGTCGGGCCGGAGCCTCGGCCCCGTCGTCCGCCTCACCGCGCAGCACGGCGTGTTGCGTGTGGACGGACGGCCGTATCGCGGCGTGCTCGAACTTCGCCGGACGCCGGGCGGGCGGATCACCGTGGTGGATGAGATCGACCTCGAGGCCTACCTCTATGGGGTGATCAAGGGTGAGGTGGACCCGCGCTGGCCGCCGGCGGCGGTGCGGGCGCAGGCCGTGGCGGCGCGCACCCTCGCGGTCCAGCGCATGGCCGCCGCGCAGGCGTCCCCGGGGGCCGGAACCGCGGGGGGCGGGTTCGACCTGCCGGCGACGACCGACGCGCAGGTGTACCTCGGCGTCGCGGCCGAGGATCCGGCGGCCACGGCGGCCGTCGACGCGACGCGCGGGCTCGTCGTCACCTATGACGGCCGCCCGATCTTCGCCGCCTATCACTCGAACTCCGGCGGGCATACCGAGGACAGCGAGAGCGTCTGGGGGATCGCATACCCGTACCTCCGGGGCGTGCCGGATCCCTACGCGCTGCGGGCCCCCGGGGTCGCGTGGAGCGCCGTGCTGCCTCTCGCCGCGGTCGACGGCGCCCTGCGCCGGGGCGGCGTCGAGGTGGGCGCGGTGAGCGACGTGGCGCCGGGGCGCGTGACGCCGTGGGGGCGCGCGATCACCGTGCGGGTTCGAGGCGACGATGGGCGCACGCAGGAGCTCAGCGCCAACCGGTTCCGGCTCCTCGTCGGCGCCGGCGTGGTGCGCAGCACGCTGTTCACCGTGTCGCGGCAGGGCCGCGTCCTCGACTTCGCCGGGCGGGGATCCGGCCACGGCGTCGGCCTCGACCAATGGGGAGCGCGCGCCATGGCTATCCAGGGCTTCACGTTCGAGCAGATCCTCAAGTACTACTACACGGGCGTGGCGATCGAGCCGCGCTACTGACGCCTGGTGAACGGCGGCCGCCGCCCGGCAACGACGAACGAGGCGTTCTCGCTCTGAGCCTCCGGCTCTCCGACTTCGACTACACGCTTCCGCGCGACCTGGTTGCTCAGACTCCGGCGCGTCCCCGCGACAGCGCGCGCCTGCTGGTGCTGCACCGGGGCACCGGTGTCGTCGAGCACCGGGTGTTTCGCGATCTCGGGGCCTATCTTGGTCCGCCCGACGTGCTCGTGCTCAACGATACCAGGGTGCTGCCGGTCCGCCTGCGCGGCCGCCGATCCGGGTCAGGAGGCCGCCTGGAGGCGGCCGGAGGTCCCGCGCCAGACGGGGCGCCAGGCGGGGCCGGAGGTCCCGCGCCAGACGGGGGAGGAGAGGTGGAGGTGTTGCTCCTGCGGCCGGTGGCAGGTCCGTCGCCCGCGCCGGCCGGGGCCGGCGACACGTGGGAGGCGCTCGTCCGCCCGGGACGCCGGCTGCGCCCCGGCACCCGGCTCGCCTTTGGCGACGGCGCGATAGAAGTCACAGTCGGGCCGCCCGCGGAGCGCGGGGTGCGCCTCGTCACGGTGCGCTGCGCGGGAGATCTTCGCGCCGCGCTCGAGCGGGTCGGCGAGATGCCGGTCCCGCCGTACATCGAGCGCCCGCTCGACGACCCGAACGACTACCAAACCGTGTACGCCGAGCGTCCCGGGGCGATCGCGGCGCCCACGGCGGGCCTGCATCTCACGCCGGCCCTGCTGGACGCGATTCGCGGGCAGGGTGTCCGCGTCGTGTTTGTGACGCTGCACGTCGGCCTCGGTACGTTCCGCGGAGTCGAGGTCGAGGATGTCACCCGGCACCGCATGGACGCGGAGTCCTATGAGGTGAGCGACGAGACGGCGGCGGTGATCAACGGCGCGCGGGCGCAGCGCGGCCGCGTGGTCGCCGTCGGGACGACGGTGGTGCGTACGCTCGAGACCGTCGCGACGGACGAGGGGACGGTCACCGCGGGAAGCGGCCCCACGGAATTGTTCATCACCCCGGGATTCCGGTTCCGCGTGACGGACGCGCTCGTGACGAACTTCCACCTGCCCCGGACGACGCTGCTCATGCTCGTGAGCGCGTTTGCCGGCCGGGAGCGGATTCTCGCGGCGTACGCCGAGGCGATCCGCCTGCGCTACCGGTTCTACAGCTTCGGCGACGCGATGCTGATTCTCTGAGGCCGCCGGGCGCGGCTACGTCGGCGTGAGTCTCGTCCAGCCGCGGCGGGCCGGCGCCCACTGGTCGAGCGGCCGCCCCAGGTAATCCTTGCCTTCCACCTGGTAACCCGCGGCGGTGAGCCGCTTGTACGCCTCCGCGTAGTAGCGGTAATCGACCTGCCACGCGCCCCGGAGCGGATTGCGGTACGCGCCGAGGCCGCCCAGCAAACGGCGCATGTTTTGATCCTCGGTGCTCTCGCATCGAAGCTCGACACTTTGGTTGATGCTGCCGAAGGCCTGCACCTTCGCGTTCTGCGGCGGCTGGACGGGTTGCCCGCCCGGATTCTCCGAGGTTGCGAGTGCCGGGGTCGCCGGTGCCGGCCGGGCCGGGGGGCGCGTACCCGCGGGTCCCGCCGGCGCGCCTGGGGCGGACGGCGGGGCGGGCGCGGCTCCCGGCGCGGATGCCTGCCGCTCGGCCTTCATCGCCTCAGCTTTGGCCCTCGCCGCGGCGATGCGTTCTTCGCGGGTCATCTCACCCGGCGCGGGCGGCGCGGCGCCCGGCGCAGGCGACTTGTCCTCCGGCTTGTCCTCGACCATCGCACGCTCCCGCACGCTTGTGAACTCGACGTGATTCTAGCCGACGGCGCCGGCGACCTCAAGACGTGCCCACCGTGGCCACCGTGGGTCCGCGCGTGGTCAAACCCGACAGGCGGCGTTATACTGCACGCATTATGTTCCGCTTCGAATTGGTGCACGCCGATGAGACGACCGGCGCCCGTGCCGGCATCCTGCACACGCCGCACGGGACCGTGGAGACCCCGGCGTTCATGCCGGTCGGGACGCACGGGACCGTGCGCGGACTGACGCCGGAAGAAGTCCGCGGCGCCGGCGCCGAGATCGTGCTCGGCAACACCTACCACCTGATGTTGCGGCCCGGGGTCGAGGTGATTGCACGGGCCGGCGGCCTGCACCGGTTCATGCATTGGGACGGCCCGATCCTGACCGACAGCGGCGGGTACCAGGTCTTCAGCCTGGCCCATCTCCGCCGCGTCTCCGACGACGGCGTGACCTTCCGCTCTCCGATCGAGGGGCGGGAGTTTCACCTGACGCCTGAAAGCGTCGTCGATATCGAGAAGCGCCTGGGCGCGGACATTATCATGCCCCTCGACGTCTGCCTCGGCTACCCGGCGCCGCCCGCGGCGGCGGAAGAGGCGGAACGGCGGACCGCCGTCTGGGCGCGCCGATCGCGGGACGCCCACCGCCGGCCCGAGCAGGCGCTCTTCGGCATCGTCCAGGGCGGATTCGAGGCCGGCCCGCGCCGCCGCGCCGCAGACGAGATCGTCGGCCTGGGCTTTGCGGGGTACGCCGTCGGCGGGCTGTCGGTGGGGGAGCCTCGGCCGATGATGTACGATCTCTTGGCGGCCGTCACGGAGCGGCTTCCAGCCGGGTCTCCACGCTACCTCATGGGGGTGGGCGTCCCGCCGAGCAGCATCGAAGCGGTCCGCCGGGGGGTCGACATGTTCGACTGCGTCCTCCCGACCCGCGTCGGCCGGACCGGGGTGGCGCTCACCCCCGGCGGCCGGCTGCACCTGCACAACGCGCAGCACGCCGCCGACCTGGCACCGCTCGACGAGGGCTGCCCGTGCCCGGCGTGCCGCGGCTACAGCCGGGCGTACTTGCGGCACCTGTTCAAGGCCGGCGAGATGCTCGGACCGCGGCTCCTCAGCCTGCACAACGTGACGTTCATGGTGCGGCTCGTTCGGGCGATGCGCGAAGCGATTCTGGAAGACCGGTTCGCCGCGTGGAGCGAGGCGACGCTCGCCCGCTACCGCACCGCATGGTAGGATGATCGTAGGGAATGCGCGGCGCGCCGCGAAGGCGTCTTGCTGAGCCGTCGCCGCACGCACGCAGCGCAGGGGGCGCGGGTGACCAACCAGCAACTCATACAGTTATTGCCTTTGGTCGTCATCGTCGCGGTGTTCTATTTCGTCGCGATCATGCCCCAGCAGGCGCAGCAACGCCGGTATCGCGAGATGCTCGGGCGGCTCAAGAAGGGGGACCGCGTGCTGACCCGCGGCGGTCTCTACGGCGTCATCGTCGAGCTCCGGGACAAGCGGGTTCTCCTCGAACTGGCACAGAACGTCCGCGTGCAGGCCGACCGCACCGCCGTGCAGTCGGTCGTCAACAAGGGATAGCCATGCCGGAACCCGCGCCGAGGGTGTCCAGCGCGCCGGGGCGGCCGCTCTCGCTCGAGGACGTCAAGCGCGACCGCGAGGTGGAGGCATACCTCGCGAAGGCCAACGAGTACACCGGGGCGATCGGCTACACCGAGCACGGCTTTCGGCACGCGACGCTCGTGGCCAACATCGCCGGCAACGTCCTGCGCCGTCTCGACCACGACGAGCGGCAGGTGCAGCTCGCGGCGATTGCCGGGTATCTGCACGACATCGGCAACTTGGTGGGCCGTGTGGGCCACGAGGCGACGGGCGCGTTGCTCGCCAGCCGGATCCTCACGCGGCTCGGCATGGATCCGGTCGACATGGCGGTGGTGATGGGGGCGATCGGCAATCACGAAGAGCAGACCGGGGAGCCGGTCAGCGACGCCTGCGCGGCGCTCATCATCGCGGACAAGTCCGACGTGCATCGGACGCGCGTGCGGAACGCCGATCCCGCGAGCTTCGACATCCACGACCGGGTCAACTACGCGGCGGAGCACTCCTTCCTGCGGGTCGACGCCCCGGCGCGGACCGTGACGCTCGAGCTGACGATCGACACGCGGATCTCCCAGGTGATGGAGTACTTCGAGATCTTTCTGCCGCGCATGGTCATGTGCCGGCGGGCGGCGCAGTGGCTGCGCTGCCAGTTCCGGCTGCAGATGAACGGAACGAAGCTTCTCTAGGAGGGACGGTATGGCGGGCGTCGAGTACGTGTGCGTATTGTGCGGGGAGACTCATGTCGTGGCGACGCGGGCGGACGGGCCGGTGTATCTGCGCTGTCCGACGACGTACGTCTGGGCGTGGCACGACACCGGCGCGTTCGAGGGCGCGCGGCCCCGTCTGGCGCGGGGCGGACGGCTGCCGCATCCTCCACCTGGGCCATCGCCTCGGTGAGTACCTGTTCCAGCACCGCCTGACGCTCACGGTTCGCCGCGTCCAACGATCGCGCCAGCACGCGGGCCTCGCCGGCGTCATCCGTCAGCAGCAGGTCGAGCGACGGCGCCGGATCGCCGAGGCGGCCCGGCGCGTTGAGGCGCGGCGCGATCTGCCAGCCGATGTGCCAGGTGTCGACCGGGCCGGCGATCGCCGCCTCCTCCAAGAGGACGCGGATCCCGAGCGGCGGGTCCGCCCGCAGCTGGCGCAGTCCCGCGGCCACGAGGCGCCGGTTGTCGCCGGTAAGCGCGACGACGTCGGCGACCGTGCCGAGCGCCGCCAGCGCGACGAGATCGTCGGGACGCGCCGGCGAGCATCCGAGCTGCC
>DASYZR010000137.1 GCA_035945995.1 bacterium | reverse complement strand
CGCTGCCATGAGATGCTCGGCCACTAAAATCGGCCCCCAGTGGGGGACGCTTGCTGGGTCGCTGGCACACTCACGTCTGGGAGAGGTCGATGCCGTACCGACGCCGCATCATCTCGAAATGGTCGGCGTCGCTCATCGTACGGGCGTCCTCAATCACCTCTTCCTCGGAGACCGCGGAGCGACCGCGCACGAGGGCCTCGGCGTCTGCACCGACCAGGTACCGTAGACGCGGACGATCAGTGCTGATCGCATGTCCGATCACCTCCGCAACGGCTTGAGGAAGCGTTGGATTGCCGTTGAGAGTGTTCTGAAAGAGCAGCCGTAAACGGCGGCTGTGATCGTAGTAAGGGGAACCCTCGCCGGTAAAGCGCGTCGCTTTGTTCCAGATCGGGGTGGTGACCACGCCGGGCTCGATCACAACCACACGGATGCCGAACGATCGTACCTCCTGGGCGAGGATGAGGCTCGCGGCTCCGAGCGCGTGCTTAGTCGCGGAATAGTGCCCGTGACCGGCAAGCGCCACCCGGCCCGCCGCGGAACTTACGTTGACAATGGTGCCAACGCGGCGCGCGCGCATGCCGGGGAGGACCGCGCGTATCATACGGATCGCGCCGAAGTAGTTCGTTTCGAACACGCGCTTCGCGTAATCGAGCGGCACGTCTTCGATGGCACCGCCGCCACCGATTCCGGCGTTGTTCACCAGCACGTCGATTCGGCCAGCGGCACTGAGGACAGTCTGCACACCGCGTTCGACCGAATCGTCACGATCGACGTCAAGGATGACAGGGGTGACGGGCAGCGATTCGGCCCGAGCCCGGCCCAGAAGTTCCGCGCCGGATTCGAGAGTCCGCAGGCCCGCGTGAACGTCGAAACCCTGCCGTGCGAGGTACAACGCTGTAACCTGCCCAATGCCCGTACTGGTCCCCGTGACGAGAGCAACAGTCATACGAGCCCCCTGATTCGCAACATTGCCCCCTCCGAACAGGCAGCGGGAAGCGACAACTCGCACCCGTTTGCTGGGGACGCCATCTAGACCTCTTTAGACGGGCTGGCGATGTCAACGAGGGCCTTCGATGAACTCCAATGGCCGGGCCCCCGAGCGGGACGCGCGCATCGCGGACTTGGAGGCGCGGCTGCAGCGAAACGAGTGGGCGTTCTCACTGCCATCGGGGGCGCAGCGTTCTCATACCCATCATGGGGGACGCCCACGCACCGTCCCTCTTGGGGCCCTACTCGTCGTCGCCCAGTTTCCCGGCCGATGGAGCGTCCGGCGCGCGGCCAGTACTCCGGCCCGCCGTTGCCTCAGTCGATACCATGGACCGGACGCCCGGGGCTGTGAACTTGTTCATAGCCCCATGCGGCGGCCCGCCGTATGCTACGGCCGTGACACACACGGCGGGAGGCGAGAGCGATGTGGCCGGAACTGTTTGGTCAGGGTTCAGCACTTGGACTGTTCGTGGCGGGGAGCATCCTGGCCGGTTTGGCCGCGATTGTTTGGTTTGCGATGCGCACTGCCCGGCCGCTGGGGCCGGATCCGGTGGCCGATCTATGGCGGCGTTACGAGCATGGGGATCTCACGTCTTGGGAAGCGGCGCGGCTCTTCCGGATTCTCGCTGATCAGCGGACGGCCGCCGAGCAGTCGGGGCAACGGCTCGCGCTTGCTCGGCGGGCTGAGGACGAGGCCGCCGGTTGGGGCGTCACCGAAATCGGGACGATACAGGTCGCTGGCGCGCGGCGTGCCCACTAAGACGCGCGTGCGGCGAGGTAGTGAACGCCACTATCGTGGGCGTTGGGTTGAGGGCCAGGCGTTTGATTAGGGCCAACTGCACCTAGCGATACCCGTTGGTGGGTCAGTGTCGGGGGGACAGAATGGTTTGGCTCCTTTGGTGACCCGATGAGTAGTGTCGCCAGAACCAGACACTTGTCTGCCTAGTTGTCGGGGCGCACCCCCTCCGGCGAACACCCTGCGTATTGGCTCCCAAGAAAGCGACTGCTTTTGTCGCGCCGGAGGGCAGTCTAAGAAGTGCGCCGAACGGTGAGGGCGAGCGGCCAAGCCGTCGGAGGGGAGGGTCACGCCCATTTCAGCGGGTTCCGATTCGTACCTGACACCCGAGGCCCGCGCCCGCGTCGAGATCGACCGACAATTGGAAGCGGCCGGGTGGGCCGTTCAGGACATGGGCGCGGGGTGGCGAGGATGCGCATCGGTGCCACGCTGCGTCAGGCCAAGGCGCGATAGGGCCAAGGCACGTCTTGCTCAAACATCAGTACAATTTCATCCCAGCAGCCCCTACTGACTCTGGCCTATTCCTTCCATCGTGCCGGGGAATGAGCGGGGCCAAGGAGTTGCGCGACGATTACCCAATTTCGTTCGCGGGGTAGGAAGGCTATCGGTCACTTTGCTCACCGTTGTGCACCCTGCAGGGGAACACCCCAATAGCGTGTGTGGTCTGATCTTTCACGACGTATTGACAATAGTCAGTATAGCGGATGCCTCTTGAATCCTGGTGCTTGATGGTTCCCATAAAATAAAGCGTCTTTGTCCCACTCTGAAAACCTTGCGCGTCACGGTCCGACAGGTGCGACCCTTGAGCGATCATCCAAAGCCTGTCACCAGGTACGATCCTGTGTCGCGGATTGGCGTTTCGGATTTGACTTTGAGCCATGAAGGCCGCGAAAATCTGGTTCTCAAAGGCGGCTTGCTGTTCGGGACTCGTAGCCGGAGGTAGAGAGTCGACGTCTGAACGAACGTAGTTGTCGATCACGACGCGGCCATCTTCACGGCCCCTGTTGATGAACTCGGCAACACCTGTCACCACTTGTCCGGCAGAAAACGAGGGTACCAGAGGCTCGAAATAAACATTTGAAAGCGGGAGTGCGGCTTAAGAAATGGTAACGCTAGGGACAGGACAACGCCGCCAATCAGAACTGGCGGCACCCACTCATAGTGAGGAAGCACTGCGGCAAGCCGAGCGGTGAGCCCAACGAAAAACTCAATCAAGAAGATAAGCAACCCCGAACAGACGGCAATCGAGACAGCCTTGACGCGCCAATCAGGAAGCACGTCGCCAAGAAGGGCGCCCAAGAAGAGGAAAAACAGAGCCAGGACGATGCCTTGAGCGGTTATGGTGGTCTCCCCCACAGACAGATTCCTCCGTAACTGCTTGGTCTTCGCCGACAACTTGGCGAAGAGGAAACGAACACCTCTTGAGATCACCGAGGCGGTACCTATGCCGTTCGGCAGGAACACCACGAGTGTGACCGATGCCGAACGCCTCCACGACATCGAGCAGAAACTGCGCTGCTGAGGATACCTCTCGCATTACCCCGACGCCGAACGCGATGTGGCCTGGCTGCTCGACCGATTAGCCGAGCGGGACGCGCGCATCGCGGAGTTGGAGGCGGCGCTGCAGCGGCGGAGCGAGTGGGCGCTTCGGCTGCCCTGAGATGCCGGTCCTACAAGTCCCCGAACCACTGCGCCTGGGCGATAGCCCAGATTGGCCTCCTGCTCCGTCAGCGGCCGCCCGCGCAACCGCCCGAGTTCGTTTTTGACCTGTGACGAAGCCGGGGCAAGATTTCACGTTCAAGATCACGGGGCACTGAAAGTCGAAGACGCTGCTCCCACTGACATCGCGCCGCAAGATACGACTCGGTCGCTTCATCAAGCGTGCCGGGGCGTTCAGCGACGCCGAGCGGGTGCAGAAGATGCCCCCACATCTTTGCGAGTTCCGCGCTGACCAGTTCCTGTCGCCCGTACGCCCGCTTTGAGGTGAGCCACAGAATCCAATCCCAAAAGTGAGCGTCGAGGCCCGGCAGCGTGGCGGGGTCCCGCGAGGGTGCGCGCCCGAAATACCTTTTGTCTGGGCTCCTTGTGTGCGGCGAGTGCGCTGCCAGATACGTGATCCAGCAGCACCGTCCCAGCGTGCAACATTACGGGTGCGCCGTCCACTACGACCGGGGTCCTGCCGTGTGTAGCAATGGCCGCCTCGTCCGCAGGGACAGCATGGAGCAGCGGGTGATTGAATACATCTTCGGCGACTTGTTCGCGCCCGACCGGCTGGCTTATCTGGAGAATGCCGTCAACGCCGTGCTGGCGCGGGCGCAACACCAGTCCTCGGACACGGTGGAGCAGGGCAGGGCGGCGCTCCAGCAGGCGAGCCGGGAGTTGGAGAATATCGCGAACGCCATCCGCTGCGGAATCATCACACCGACCACGAAGGCCATGCTAGAGGACGCCGAGCGCCGGGTCACGGTTCTAGACCGGGCGGTGCGAGAGGCCGAGCGGACGCCGACGCCCGTGGTATCCGTGCGGTCCGTCGTCGAACGTTACTTGCGCGACCTGCGTGGCTTGCTAGAGGCGAACGTAGACGAGGCCCGGCGAATGCTGGCGCTCGCTGTAGACAAGATCGTGCTTATCCGAGAAAGCCCGCACTTGGTGGCCGAGGTCCGGGGCAACATGGCTGGGTTACTGGAATTGCACGGATGTGTGAGTAGCGTTGGTGCCGGGAGGGGGATTTTGCGATTACCCCCATGGCCAAGTGCAGCTCGCATCATCACCTGAGTGCCTCGTGACCTACCCCGTCCGATTGGAAGCGGCGTCGAAGAGGGACCGTAGCGCCGAATCCTCCGTGCGCTCGGGGCCGAAGAACTCCGCGATCCCGCGTCACCACACATTAGGCCTCGATCTACAAGTTGCAGACGCAGGCGCGCCCGAGCTGAACCGTTCGCACACTAGGCAAAACGCCGGCTCACGCATTAAGGTTGGCTAGATGTTGGTCCCGGGAGCGGGTCGAGCTACCGCTCACGGTAGAGGCTGTGGATAGCATTGCGCGCGACATCCGGTGACGGGGTGGCCGACAGGCCCCGGCCAAACCTTCGGAGCTTGACAAGAGGACTCTGCGGAGCTTGAGCTTCAACGAGGCCGCGACTGCCAGCACAGTCCCATTAGATTCCAACCGTGAAGAGGCAGGCAACGGGAACCCACAAGTGTCGTTGTAGACTTCGGGCATGTTCGGTGCGTTAGTGCCGGGAGCCCGTCTTTGACGCTGGCAACCCTGCCGCCCGAAGACCGGATCGTAGCGTAAACCGCTATCCCTTGAGTGACCAGCGACCACCTGAACGGTGGCGGAGTCTGAAGTATGGTGCGCCGGCACCGTCAGCAAGCCGGGCCCGTTAGTAGAAGATCCGCGGAGGGTTTCGACAGACCCGCCCGAATGGGCTGCGTTGGACAGGGTAGGGCTTAGGGGGGATCGCGCTTGAGCACGCCAGAGGAGCGAATTCGGAAAAAAGCCGAAGAGCTGGATGACCGGGCAAAGAAGGGACAAGTGCAGGGAGGCATATCAATGAAACCAGAAACTGGAGGGAAGGTTAAGTTTGGGATTTGGGGCCTTATTTGTGGGGCAGTCATCACAATGATCATCGGCTTTGCGTGGGGCGGTTGGACAACCGGGGGCACTAGCCGACAGAGGAGCGACGCGGCGGTCCTGGCGACTCGGGCCGCGATCTGCGTCGCCCAATTCATAAAGGACCCGAACTATAAAGAGAAACTTAAAGAATTAACGGCGTTAGATTCCTATGCGAGAAGTGGCTTCATTGAAAAAGGCGGCTGGGACAAAATGCCGGGGGAAAAAGAGGCTAGCTTTGATGTAAGCCGAGCATGCGCCGACGGGCTTGAATATCTTACGAAATAAGCTAGCTCGTCCATTCGTGTGGCTCTGCGTAGGATAATCATAGTCTAGGCAAGGGCATAGCAGGGTGCCGATGGACATTCAGCAGATCTTGACGAGACTCCCGCAGCGGTACCCCTTCTTGCTCGTTGATCGCATCTTGGAGATCATACCGGGCGAACGCATCGTCGGGCTCAAGAACGTCGCAATCGACGAGCCGTTCTTCGCGGGCCACTTCCCTGGGAATCCGGTGATGCCGGGGGTCCTCATCGTCGAGGCGATGGTTCAAGTTGCGGCGATCCTCGTGTCATTTCGCCCCGACATCGAGGGCCGTCTGATCTACCTCGCGAATCTCGAACGTGTACGGTTTCGCCGCGCGGTGCGCCCCGGTGACCGGCTCATCACGACCGTGGTTGCACTGAGGGGAAAGGGTCCGTTCGGAAAGGCGCAAGTGACCGCCACGGTGGAAGGCATGGTCGTGGCCGAGGGGATTGTGACCTACGGGTTGGTCACGGTTGATGGGGCGACGTCTGCCAATCGGTAGTGTCTTGTCGGACCGCAAGAACGTTCCTCGCCAGACGACGCTGTGTGCGGCCCGAGAAGAAGAGGTGGTCCTGCCCGCTATGCGACGACCTCTCTGGAGCGCCGCAGAGCCCTCCCCGGGCTGTTCGAGCACGCTTCGGCGCGCAAGATCCGCCGCCTTGCTTCTGGCCATATCTGGCTAAACCACCAGCGAGACCTCTATTACCTCGGGATCCTTCGGCGCAACGGCCGCTTTTCGTAGTTCGACGTGAAGCTTCCCCAACGCGAGCTCTTCCATCGCGATGAGCACAGGATTGCGCATAGTTGTCTCGATGGCGGGCGGATCTCCCGCAATCAACTGCCGAGCTCGAGCGGGCACGACATTCACGAGGGCGTAGAATGATGAGACCTTCGCCACGAGTCCCTCAAGCGGGCGTGTGCTGCATTTAGGCGACCGACCCCTCCATTTCCATCTGGATCAGTCGATTCAACTCCACGCTGTACTCCATCGGCAACTCCCGGGAGATCGGCTCGATGAAGCCGCGGACGATCAAGCTCATTGCCTCGTCCTGGTTGATCCCGCGGCTCATCAGGTAGAATAGCTGCTCACTGGACACCTTCGAGACGGTCGCCTCGTGGGTCACTTCCACGTCGTCCTCATCGATCTCCATCGTCGGATAGGTGTCCGACCGGGACTGGTCGTCGAGGATCAGCGCGTCGCAGCGCACCGCGCACTTGCTGCCCTTGGCGCCCGGATGGATCTTGACGAGGCCCCGGTACCCGGCTCGGCCGCCGGATTTGCTGATCGACTTACTGACAATAGACGACTGCGTGTGCGGCGCGGCGTGGATCACCTTCGCGCCGGGATCCTGGTGTTGTCCGGCGCCGGCGAAGGCAATCGAGAGGATCTCGGCCTTCGCCCCGGGCTCCACCATATAGACACTCGGATACTTCATTGTCAGCTTGCTGCCGAGGTTGCCGTCCACCCACTCCATCGTCGCATCACGGTACGCGACCGCCCGCTTCGTCACGAGGTTGTAGACGTTCTTGGACCAGTTCTGGATCGTCGTGTAGCGGACGCGCGCGCCTTCCTTGACGATGATCTCCACGACCGCGCTATGCAGCGAGTCGCTCGAGTACGTCGGGGCGGTGCACCCCTCCACGTAGTGGAGGTAGGAGCCTCGTTCCGCGATGATCAGGGTCCGCTCGAACTGGCCCATGTTCTGCGCATTGATCCGGAAATACGCCTGCAGCGGGACGTCGACGTGCACGCCCGCGGGCACGTAGACGAACGAGCCCCCGCTCCACACCGCGCTGTTGAGCGCGGAGAACTTGTTGTCCTCGGGCGGGATGACTGTCCGAAGTACTCGCGGACGATGTCCGGGTGCTCGCGCAGGCCGGAGTCCATGTCGAGAAAGATCACGCCCTGCTTTGTCCATTCCTCGCGCAGGCTGTGGTAGACCACCTCGCTCTCGTACTGCGCGCCGACGCCGGCCAGGTACTTCTTCTCCGCCTCCGGGATCCCCAACCGGTCGAAGGTGTTCTTGATGTCCGCGGGGACCTCGTCCCACGTCTTGCCCTGGTTCTCCATCGGCTTGACGTAATAGTAGATGTCGTCGAAGTCGATCTCGCCGACGTTGCCGCCCCAGGTCGGAAGCGGTTTCTTCTCCCACACCCCGAGCGAGCGGAGCCGGAGCGTTCGCATCCAGTCGGGCTCGCTCTTCATGTGGGAGATCATCTCCACGATCTCGCGGTCGAGGCCCTTGCGGGACTTGAACGCGTACTTATCCTCGGGATCGTGGAACCCGAACTTATACTGGTCGAGATCGGTGCCGATCGGGTGCGTCACCACCATGATGCATACTCCTCCTGGTTCGTGCCTTGCTCAACGTCCTGGCCGGCGTTGTGGCCTGCCCCGCGGAGCCGGTTGCGCTAGAGACTCTGGCGCAACAAGTAGTCGCGGCCGCGGTCCGTGATCACCACGTCCCCCAATCCGCTCCGAATCCGCTTCCACGTGGCCAACCCGTAATCGGCACAGTAGAGCAGATGGCCTTCCACGGCCCCCCGCGCAAGGCCAAGCCGCTCACCGAGCACGACACTGTTCGCGCCGGCCGACTGATCCCGTAACGACGCCAAAACCCGGTTCCGTTCGTTATCGAGCGCCATGGTTGTCCTCCCCAAGCTCCTGACTTATGGGAACCAGAGACACCGCGTCGGGTCCCTTTTGACCGAGGCTGCGTCCCAGACGGAACATTACATACCGCTGGTACTCTCGAGCGATCTCGATTGGGGCGCGCGGCATGAGGAGCACGATTGCGGCGACGACGGCGATTCCTGTGGATATCATTCTGAGACCCCCGGGGCCGGCGCTCCGGCTCGCCCGCGCCGTGACGTCTACGAGAAGCCGGTGTTGGGGAGAGCAAGACGCGATCGCGGGCCTGGCTTCAGCTCCGCGAACTGCGCGCCATGACCACATCAAACTTAACATCACGCTACGTTGGGCGCTGAGCAAAACTGCTCATGTAGCTGACGTGCGGAACGGCCGGCAGGACGGCGGCCGGTTTGGCTGCCCCTTACTTGACGCGCTGAGACTCCGGGGTTTTGTCGTAGAGGATGACGTTTAGAAGGGTACTGTGAATATTCATTCCGCCGTTGTATTCGATGAAGCCCAACCGCCTAAACTTGTTCATGAAGTAGCTCACTCTCGACCGTGTCGTACCCACGATCTCCGCGAGCGTCTCCTGGCTGATCTTCGGCACGATGATTTCAGGTTTGCCCTCTTTGCCAAACTGCGCCAACAGTAGGAGCGTCCGGGCCAGCCGCTTCTCGCTGGAATTGAACAGTTGGTCGACAAGGTCCTCTTCAACCCGAATGTTGCGGCTGAGCAAGTAGGCCATGAACTCCTCAGAGAACGCGCCGCGTTGGTGCAGCAGGTTGTTCATGATTTGCTTTTCGATGCGAAGGCTCGAGCCGTCTGTCATGGCGGTGGCCGCCGCCATCCGCAGGGGTTGCCCGGCGAGACAGCCTTCCCCGATAAAATCGCCGGCGCCGATTATGGCCACGACCGCTTCTCTGCCCTGCTGGGATGTCACCGTCAGCTTGATCTTGCCTTCCCGAATGTAAAAAACGGCGTCCGCGGGATCACCCTGCGCGAAGATGACGCGGTTCTTGCGGTACTCGAGGACGCGCTTGCCTTCGCCAAGCTGCTCGAGCACACGTCGATGGGGGAATCGCGCCGGCTTTCTCTTTGCCATGCGCGTCCTCCTCACCGCCAACTTCGGATTTCCAAGGGCAACTCTCAAGTCACCAATATTATAGAGTGACGCGGAGACAGCATCAACTTCCACGCCGGGCGACCCGCCTATTTTCGGCATCTTGGAGATCTTCGACCCCTCCAGGATCAGGTTGTTCGGCCGGGTTTCTTCCTACGCCCAGTGGGCCGTGACGCCGTTCCCCGGGGCCGTGATGGTCGGGGCGCCGACAGTCGCGGGAGGCGCCGCGGCGGTCGGCGTGGCCACACGGACTTCATACGCCTCGTTCGTCCCCGAGATCACGGAGAACCCGGCGACCCGGCCGTTCTGGATCGCGCTGAAGTCGGCGTTCTGGCCGTTTAGCGTAATGCTAACAGGGTGAGGATTTCCCGTCTGTCCAGAATTGCTCAGAATCGCGCTGGAGGAAACGGGGTGGAGCCGTTCAATTCAAGGCGTCCGAGTCCGCGGAAGATGAGTTGAAACGCTAAAACGCAAATTCCGGTTCGCATGAGCAGCACGCAGGTGCCGCCGTCGGTCGTCAGCGATCGCCGCGCGGGCAGATCCTGGCTCCGCTCGCGATGGCTCCTCATCGTGGACCCGTCGTTGTTCGTATGCGTGGCCGCGGTGGCGGCGGTTCCGTTCCTCGTCCCGGCCGAGCAGTTCCGGCCGCTGCTGATGCAGCTGCTCACTGACGTTCTCGATCGCCATCCCCGAGCTCAGCAAGCCCACGTTTGCCCGGGCGGCGTCTCCGGGGCTCCATCGCACGCCGAGCGCGTCGCCGGGATCACCGGCGCCTCAAGCACCGCCTCAGGACGCGACCGCCGCAGAGTACCAGA
>DASYZR010000136.1 GCA_035945995.1 bacterium | reverse complement strand
TCATCGACGGCGAGGTGCTGCGTCGGACGCGCCGAAGCGGCGTGAGATTTCGTGACCGCAGGGGAGGCCGGCGATGGCGACGGGAGAGAGAGCGTCCGGCACCGAGATCCGTGCTTGTCGCGTAGTCCGATCGGGCGAAGCCTATCAGGGCAAACAGGGCCTCACCTACCTGCGTGGCCTTACCGGCGCGACGGTCGGGTCGAACGCCTTCTGCATGACGGTGCTGGTTCTGCAGCCCGGCGCCCGGGCCCAGATGTACCTCCACCGAGGCATCGAGACGGCAGCCTACATCATGGAAGGTCGTGCGGAGATGTTCTTCGGGCCCCAGCTGGAAGACCATGTCAACGTCGAGGCAGGCGACTACCTCTACATCCCGGCGGACGTCGCGCATCTCGTGATGAACCGGTCCGGTTCGCCTGCTACGGCTCTCGTCGCCCACACGGCGGCAAACGACCAGGAGGGCATCGTTCTCCTCCCGGAGCTGGACTCACTGATTTCATAGCCGAGCCCGGGGGGTGGGCAATGGCACAGGATCCGACGCTGATATCCAGCCTTGCCGCGTGGCCTGAGCATCGACGTGTCCTTGCCCGGACGATGGGGTCCTTTCAGGATGACCATCGCGTGCCCGGTGTGCTCCTCGGCGGCTCCTTCGCCGCCGGCAGTCCCGACTTCTACTCGGATCTCGATTTGTACGTCGTCGTGCACGACGAGCATTTCCGAGACGTGCGTGCCGGGAAGCGGGCGGCCGCCGCCGCAGCGGGCCGAGTTCTTGTAGGGTTCGTACCCGACCATCTCGGTCCGGGCGGCGACGAGATGTACATCGCCGTTTACGACGGTCCGGTGAAAGCCGATTTCAACTACGTACGCCGGTCCACGATGAAGCCGAGTTGGAAGATGGCCGCGCGTCTCGTCCTCAAGGACGTCGACGGGACTTTGGGGGACGTGATTCGGGCCTCGGCGGGCCTGAGAGCGCCCGTGCCGTCGCGGGAAGCGCTTGAAGCGCTGCACACAAGTTCTGGACCTGGTGCTGGTATGTGTTCGGCAAGATCGTGCGCGGGGAGTTATGGGAGGCGCTTGACGGCGTGCGGGACATCCGCGCGCTTGCCCTGGTGCCGCTGCTTGAGTGGGACGCAGACAGACCCCCGGAAGGGTCTCGCCGACTTGAAACCCGACTGGGCGGGACGCTGCGTGCCCGGCTGGCGGCCACGGTCTCTGCGCTAGATGCGGTCGCGCTCTACGGTGCGCTCCAGGCGGAGATCGATCTTTTCAGCGAGCTTCAAGCGCGCGTCTATCCGCGCCACGGTGTGAACGTCGGCGGGACCGCGGGGCACGCCATCCGGAGCGCGATCGAACACGCCTGGGCGTCACGTCGTCGGTGACCGGGCCGTTCTCAACCGCGGCAGACCGCTCTCCCCTGTCCGTCTTGGCTATTGCAGCGGGCGGTGTAGCCGGATGGAGACGTCCGTCGGCTGGCTTCGCGACGGTATGCCCGTGGGCGGCGTCGCCGATGGCTGGGGCTCAGGCCGCCGGAGGGTTTCCTTTCGTTCCCAAGTCAGGTATTCGAGTCCGGCCTCTTCTCCAACCGCCCCGGTGGCGAGGATGCGGCGTACCGTCGCGCTGGCGCCCGCGGCGTCGCAGGCGGCGAGAGCCGTCGTGAGCATGTCCCACGTTCTGCCCGAGGGCCACGGGTCGCCCCGGCCCTTCTCGTCGGCCGGCTCGTTGTGCAGGAGACTTGGCCGCTCACGAATGAACGCGGCGACCGTGGCCCGGGTGATGGCATAGCGGTGCCGCCAGCCCTCCGGGAGGGCCGGCAGCTCGACATGCCAGCCCGAGAGAAATCCGTTGGCCCAACTCTCGGCATTCGGCGTCCACGTGACGTGGATCATGCGGTTCGCGAGCGGCGCGGCGAGCGGGTGCGCGCCGGTCGTGGTGGTCACCGGATTCAGGGCCGCGGCGCAGCGAACGCCGGAGGGCAATTGGAAGTCCCCGACCCGCCGCTCCTGCACGACCTGGAGCAGGGAGTTCTGCATCGCCGTCGAGGCGTAGCCGACGTCGTCGAAGAACACGAGGCCGTTCCCCTCGTGCTTCGCCGCCTCGTTGGCCAGCGCGAAGGCCCATTCAAGCGGCGCGCGGTTCGTGTGCGATTCCAAGCTGCCGTTGGTCGACAGGAACGGCAGCCCCGCAAGATCGGTCGGATCATGAATCGTAGCCGTCATTGAGTGGATCGGCCAGTTGAACTTGTGGGCCATATATCGCAGCAGGGAGGTCTTGCCGGTCCCCGGCGCACCGCGCAGTGCGAGCGGAACATTGGCGAGCAGGGCGATTGCGACCGCCGCGGTCGCGTCCGTGGTGGAATACGCCGCCGGCGCCGTATGGCCGTGTTCTGGTGCTGATGCGTTTTGCATTGATACTCCTCCGACCGGTCGATTGTCGCGTGCATCGCCTATATTACCATGGTCGGGGGTGCGGGTGCAGGGGGGCTAACCCGTGAAAAGAAACGGGGGTCAACCCGTCAGGGGGCACGGCCAGCACCCTGGTCCGGGCCTAGGGGGGCCGGGGCGGCGCGCGTAGAGTTAGCGGAGAATCCGACGCGACATCAAGTCGAGCGGGGTGTTTCATCGATGGACGCTGAGCAACGAGACGCATCCGTTCCTGCCCAAGGTCTCTACCCCGACCTCGAGCCATACAACAGCGGAACGCTGGACGTAGGCGACGGCAATCGCATCTACTGGGAGGCATGCGGCAACCCATCCGGCAAGGCGGCCGTCGTTCTGCACGGAGGCCCCGGATCCGGCTCTACGGCCTGGCACCGCAGGCTGTTCGATCCGCATGCCTATCGCGTGGTGCTTTTCGACCAGCGGGGCTGCGGGCGCAGCCGGCCGCACGCCGGCGCGCCCGATACCGATCTCGCGACCAACACCACATGGAGTCTGGTCGCGGACATCGAGCGGCTGCGGCGGTCCCTTGATGTCGATCGGTGGCTCGTCTTGGGCGGGTCGTGGGGCAGTACGCTCGCCCTCGCCTACGCGGAACGGCATCCGGATCGGGTCACTGAGGCCGTCTTGTTCGGCGTTACGACAGGACAGCACAAGGAGTTCGACTGGTGGTTCCGCGGCGGTGCCAAGGTCCTCTTTCCGGCGCAGTGGGAGCGTCTTCGCGCGGCGGTGCCGGCCGGCGACGGCGATATCGTCCAGGCATACCATCGCCTGCTGCACGATCCCGACCCCCAGGTGCGGCGGCGGGCCGCCGTGGCGTGGTGCGAGTGGGAGTCGGCGACCCTGGCGTGGCCCCCGGCCCCCCGGCTGGCTCCGCGGTTCACCGACCCGGACGTCGCGATGGCGTTTGCGCGTCTCGTGACGCACTACGTGAGCCACAATGCCTGGCTTGAGGACGGCGCACTCCTGCGCGGCGCCGGCGCGCTGGCCGGCATCCCCGGCGTCATGGTGCAGGGACGTCTCGACTTGGGAGCGCCGATTGCCTGGGCGTGGGATCTCAAGCGGGTCTGGCCGCGCGCGGAATTGGTGGTCGTGGACGACGCGGGACACGCTGGCGATCACCCGGGCATCACCCAGGAACTGGTCCGCGCCACGGACCGCTTTGCGGCCGGCGTGAAGTAGGGAGGTCGCCGCTCGATATGCAATGACGGTTGGTGCCTGGCGCCCGGGCGTGGGGCGCCCGGCTCAACCGCGCTCTCGCACCTCCCGCGGCTCCAGTCTGCTGACGTGTCGATGCACGAGGCGCCATTGGCCGTCTTCGAGGCGGAAGATGTGGGTTTGGCGATTCTGCCACGTCTTCTCCGGTCTATCCGATCCATCGACGCGAATCCGAACGGACGTCACGTCTGTGATGTAGGCCATCTCGGCCGTGATGACCGTGGCGAGATTCTTTCGGGTGACAGTCCCGCCCGACATCTGCTGCGCGGCCCAATCCCACCGTCCGCCCACCTCGTCCCATCCGACCTCATAGCCTCCCCACCCACCGAAGGCGGTCACATCATCCCGCTGCGACCATAGCGCCTTAAAAGGCCCCGCGTCGCCCATGATGAATTGGTCCGCGGCGGCGTAGAAGCGTTGAATCGCCTCGCGCGCGCCTCGTTCTGCGGTCCGCTCGGCCATGAGGTCAGCCTCCTTCCAACGTTGGCCCCGTGTTCGCGGATCCGGCAGACTGTTCCTGGCCGGGGTGGCGAAGGACGGTCCGGCGCCGCGGCGAACTCGCCCTCCGATCCGGACGTGACGCCGTCGTTGCGGCCGCCGGGCAAATGCGCCCGGCATCCACGTTCCGCGGACGGGGAGGCCTGGAGTGCCGATCATCGACGTGCACGACCATTTCTATCCGCCGGCCTATCTCGATGCCCTGGCCGGCAATCCCGGCAACGTCCGCGTCACGTACGACGCCGAGGGCAACCCGCGGCTTCACTATCCGGGCGACTACAACATCGCCGTCCGCGGACACCGCGACATCGCGTACCGCGAGCAGGTTCTGGCCGAGCACGGCGTCGACCGGCAGATGATTTCGCTCACGACGCCCGGCACGCACGTCGAGCGGCCGGCGCGTGCCGTCGAACTCGCGCGTCTCGTGAACGACGCGTTCGCCCAGGTCGCGGCCGAGCGCGGGGGCCGGTTCGGCGCGTACGGCACGCTACCGCTCAACGACCCGCGGGCGTCCGCGGCGGAGTTGGAGCGCTGCCTCGGCCCGCTCGGCTTCCGTGGAGCGATGCTGTTCGCCAACGTCAACGGCGCGGCGCTGGCGGATGAACGCTTCTGGCCGATCTACGAGGTGGCCAATGCCCACGGCGCGATCCTGCACATCCACCCCACGTCGCCCGTCGGCGTCGAATCGATGACCGAGTACTGGCTCATGCCCTTGTGCGGATTCTTGTTCGACACCACGCTCGCCGCGGCCCATCTGGTCTTCGCCGGCGTCGTCGAACGATTCCCGCGGATTCGCTGGGTGTTGAGCCACCTCGGGGGGACGATCCCGTACCTGGCCGAGCGGCTGGACCGCGGGTTCCGCGCGTTCCGCGAATGCCGGGAGCGGATTTCAAAGCCGCCGAGCGATTACTTGAAGGCGCACTTCTGGTACGACACGGTCAACTTCGATCCGGCGGCGCTCCGGCTGGCGATCGAGTTCGCCGGCACCGGCCGCCTGCTCGCCGGCAGCGACTACCCGCACCAGATCGGCAGTATTCCGCTGATGCTCGAGAGCATCCGGGCGCTCGAGATCCCGGACGCGGAGCGTGCGAACATCCTCGGGGGAAACGCGGCGCGGCTGTTCGGCGCGTAGGGTTACGACGCCTCGAGCGCGGCCACAACCTCGCCCGGCTCGGGGCGCCGGCCCGCCTGCTTCTTGGAAAAGACGGTCTTCCCATCGGCGACGACTTCGAACACGCCGCCCGAAGAGGGGATCAGGCTGACGGTCGCGACATCATTTTGCTTGGCCTTCAGGATCTCTTCCGCCACACGGACGGCCTGGGAGAGATACCCTCAACTGGTACAGTATTCGATGGTCACCTTCTGCAGTTGGGCCATGCACAGGCCTCCTGATCGAAAGTTTACCGGCTCTTTTTCTAGTATGACGGTGCGGTATCGTTCTGTCCAGGGCGGCCCGACCTCTCGCGCCGGCGGCACCTGTGCCGCTGGAAAAATTCCGGCGTGCTTGTCCTTGACGTTCATGCGCAGGTTAGTAGACTAGAGGTAGTGGGCAAAGTTCGATTGGACGCGTAGCATAGGAAGTCGACGCGAGGTTTGCGAGTCCACGATCGGATCGCTCCCCACACGAAGCAGTCTGTCTTATTCGCGGGCGGTCGTGTGCCGGAACGCCTAGACCATTGGTCGGAGGTTTTTGATTATGGCGGGACAGCTCGATCGTATTGAAGGAATGCTGCGGGCGCTCTGCGGGCATCTCGGCGTGCGCGATCTGGAACACGCCGTCGCGCCCGCCGACGCGATTCCCGCGGAGAACGGCGCCCGGTACACGGGGGTCGTCTCACGGTTCGAGCACGGATGGGGGTTCATCGAATGTGAAGCGATGAACCGCAACTACTTTGTGCATTACAGCGACATCGACGGTACCGGACTCCGCTCGCTCGATTCCGGTGAGACCGTCTCATTCGAGATCGGTCCCGGAAGAGACGGCCGTCCCAAGGCCGTCCGCGTGCGGCGTGAGCCCGCCGGGCAGCCGTCGGCCCGCGCCGGCCGGATCGAGGCGATTCCCCGGGCGGCGCGCGGGAACGGCGATCATCGCGGTCTGCCGCAGATCGAAGACGAGGAAGAAGAAGCCGCGCAGGCGGAGTCTGCCGGCGACGACTGAGAGGCTTCGCTATCCCTTGACGACGGCCAACGGACGGAGCCGGGCCACCCTGCGCGTGAGGCCGGCTCCGTCGCTTGCGCGCACGACGTCGGCGACGTCTTTGTAGGCTTCGGAGGCTTCTTCCGCCGCGAGGTCACGGCTCGCCGCCCGCAGCAGGATGCCCCGCCGCGCCAGCGTCTCGACGACGTCGACGCCTTTCAGCAGTCGCTTCGCGTCTCCACGGCTGCGCGCGCGTCCGGCCCCGTGCGGGGTCGAGCCGAAGGTCTCACGCATCGCCGTCTCGGTCCCGACCAGCACGTAGGAATAGCGGCCCATGTCACCGGGGACCAGCACCGGGTGGCCGACGCTCCGGTACTCCTCGGGCACCTCCGGATGTCCGGCGGGAAACCCGCGCGTCGCCCCCTTCCGGTGAACGCAAAGCCGCCGCGCGCGGCCGTCGACGACGTGATCTTCCATCTTGGCGACGTTGTGGGCGACGTCGTACACGACGTCCAGGCCGAGCCGCTCGGCGCTCTGCCCCAGCACGTGCTCGAACGTCTCGCGAATGTGGTGGGTGATCACCTGCCGGTTCGCGAACGCGAAATTTGCCGCCGCGGCCATCGCCCCGAGATATGCTTGGCCTTCGGGAGACGCGAGCGGCACGCACGCCAGCTGGCGGTCCGGGAGCGAGATGCCGTACTTGGAAAGCGCGCGGGCGCTGACGGCGAGATAATCGTCGCAGACCTGGTGGCCGAGCCCGCGAGAGCCGCAGTGGATCAGGATCGTCACCTGGCCGGGTTCCCGAAGCCCGAACGCGCCGCCGGCGGCCGGGTCGAAGATCTCGTCGATCCCTTGGATCTCGAGGAAATGGTTGCCGGAGCCGAGGGTGCCGAGCTGGTCGCTCCCCCGAGATTTGGCCCGCTGACTGACCTGGCCGGGGTCCGCACCGGGGATCGTTCCCCCCGCTTCGATGCGCCGAAGGTCGCCCGCGCGTCCCAGCCCCCGCCGCACGGCCCAGGCCGCGCCCTTGGCCAGCACCTCGTCGAGCTCGGTGGCGTCGAGGCGCGTGCGGCCCTTCACGCCGACCCCTGACGGCACGCTGCGGAACAGCCGCTCGGCCAGCGCGGCGAGGTGCGGCCGGATGTCCTCTGCGCTGAGGTGCGTTGAGAGCAGACGCACGCCGCAGTTGATGTCGTATCCGACGCCGCCCGGGGAGACGACCCCGGTTTCCGGGTCCATCGCCGCGACGCCGCCGATCGGGAATCCGTAGCCCCAGTGAATGTCCGGCATGGCGATCGAACGGTAGACGATCCCCGGCAGCGTCGCCACGTTGGCGACCTGCGTCAGGCATTGGTCTTCGCGGATCTGCGCGATGAGCGTCTCGTCGGCATAGATTCGGCCCGGCACCCGCATGCCGGGCACGGCGCCGGCCGGGATCTCCCAGCGGTACGCGTCGATCTGTCTCAGCGCCGGCGGTGCTTCAGGCATGACCGCTCTCCCGTCGGGGCATCAGAGGTCGAGGATGACCCGGGCTTCCCAGTGTCCGTCCGCGTGCGCGAGGCGCAGGCCGTGGTAGGTCGCCGCTTTTACCAAACGGCGCAGCGTGTGCCGGTCGCGGTCGATCTGGTCGCCGATGAGTTCGGCGGACAGCTCGGTGTCGCCGATTCGTTCGATGCGGCACCGCCGCGGCAGGAAGCCGCGGGTGTCCAGCAGGTAGAGCAGCTCATTCAGCCACGCCACAAGGAGGGCCTCACGGTCGACGGCGGACACGGACACGTCCAGGCGCGTGTCTTCGCGC
>DASYZR010000135.1 GCA_035945995.1 bacterium | reverse complement strand
GGACACCGCGCGGTTCCGAACGCCACAACGAACGCAGGAGCCATTGCGGTAACTCTACCAGTCCATGTTTTGTGTTTTGATCGTCTAGATAAGACAGGTAGTATTCGATGTCCTCATCCGAGACTGCCGCGCCCCGAAGTTCCGGCCGCGACGTTGACGCGGTCCAGGTCACCCGGACTGTGCGACGCCCGTCCTGGACGAGTGATGCTCCGGTGTTGGCACTTGAGATCCTGGAGTCGGCGGAAGAAGCAGCAAATACGGACGTTCAAGAATCGATTTGACGTGTTGCAAGAATTGTGCAGCCGGTGCTCCATCTACAATCCGGTGGTCGAACGTCAAAGACAATACCATTGTCAGCTTTGGGGCAATCTGCTCGGCCGCGACGACGGCGCACCGGCGCACTCGGCCTACCCCCAGAATGCCGGCCTCGGGTGGATTAAGAATCGGCGTAAACGCGTCAACGTCGTAGATGCCGAGGTTTGTGACCGTGAACGTGCCGCCGCGTACCTCTTCCGGCCGCAGTCGATTGGCGTGCGCCCGTTCGGCAAGGTCGCGAATCGACGCGGAAATTTGCTGGAGCGTCGCGTGATCGGTGTGGCGCACCACGGGGACGATGAGTCCTTCGTCGAGCGCCACGGCAAACCCGACATGGATGTCCGGAAGGCGCCGGATCCCCTCGTCTTCCCATCGTGCGTTCAGACGAGGATGCGCCCGCAGCGCCAATGCTGCCGCCCGAACGATGAGGTCGGTATAGGTGAGGTGAATGCCGTGACGTCGCGCGAGTTCCGGTCCGACCTCGGTTCGCAGTCGGGCGGCCTCCTCCATATTCACTTCAGTCGTCAAAGTCAATTGGGCGGTTGATTTGAGACTGTCGAGCATGCGCCGGGCAATAATCGCTCGCATCCTCGAGGGCCTCACTCCTGCCTCGGCTGGACGCGCCGAAGACGAAGACGGCCCAGGAATCGCATGAGGCGGTATCATCGGCGTAGCGTCATCTCCTCTCTAAGATCGGCGAGCGCTTTCTGTGCCTTCTGCGTGACCATCCGCCGCCGAATCTCGTCGACATGCGGGAGGAACCAACTCGCGATCGAGCAGTTCCTCCACCCCTCGGTAGGCTTGTACGTCCCACACGCCCGCGCCAAGTGGTATCGAAGCATGCGGGACGGTGACAATAATCACCGGGTCCCCGCGCTTCAACGCAGTAATGCCGATGGGCATACCGTCCTTCTGCGATAGAAGCACGATCAGGTCGGGGAAGGACGACATTCGAATTCCGTCGACATCGAGCGTGAGGAACTCGTTCACCACGCCAAGCTCTGCGACGTGGCCGCCGTCCGCCACCACGACGCAACCGACGTCGTACGCTCCCCGGAGGCGAACGGTCTGCTCCGTCACCAATCCCGCCAGCACAACGTTCGCGTTCAGCGTCGACACGATCGCGTCAATGAACGCGTCGGGTCCCCGACCGAGCGCGGCGATCATCGCTCGGCCAAGATGAATGCTCATGCTGACCGAACCGACGGCTGCGGCCGTGCGCAAGAAGCCAATTGAAACCGGACCTCGACACGCGGAGATGCCTCCGCCCAGCACATCGGAAGCGCGTCTGACGACATCGGACGTCAACGCAAGCGGCCCCCAGACCACCAATTCCATGCGACCGCGGTCAGCGAGGGTGCCGCCCACTGCCGCTTGGAAGATCGCAACGTCGAGGCGCGAAGCCAATCCCATTCCGCCCATCCGCACGGACGGGTGGCCGCGACCGTTCGTCGCGCAATCGAGTACCACAATGTTCGGGTCAAGCGCAGCGTGCAGCCACGACGTCGCCACACGCGCACTCGGGTGCCCCATCACTGTGCCGACGAGTCTCCCGTTTCGGGTGTCCTCGCGTTGGGCGATGGCCGCGCGGATCAACTCGAAGGCGCGCAGCCGGTCCCTCGGAAAGACACTGCTTGTGTGCCCTCCGGGAGCACCAACGCCGGTCGTCACGATCGCCAAGTCGCCGTCCTCGAAATCATCCAGATCCGCCAGCCTTGGCTGGCCAAACTCAAGCACCATTTGAGCCTGCCGTAGGCCCTCCTCGAGGCCTCCCCCTCCGGCCCCCAACACGAGGCCCCCGTACACGGCAGCCTCAACATCTCCAGTCGTTAGCGTTCTCACTGCGGAGTCGTGGGCGTGTCGTCATGTCTGGCCAATCGTACGTCGAGCCCAAGCTGATGCCGATTCCGGGCGGCAATGGCGGTCTCGTACCCCGCATCGGCATGGCGGAGCACGCCGAGCCCCGTATCTGCGTGCATCACGCGTCGGATGCGCTCCCGAGCGTGCGCCGTTCCATCCGCGATGACCGTGGGGCCCGCGTTTAGCGAACGTCCGTAGGCCTCGTGTATCGCGACGAGATCGGCTCCCGCGATGGCGTCCAGCAGACCGTTCAGAATCGGCCAATCGGCGATGCAATCGCTACCATCCCGCATGTTCTCCGTCTCACGAAAGCGGCACGTGACACTTCCAGAGTCCAGATGATCTCGAGTCAACGCCACTGGGCCGGCGATGTCCCCCTTTTCGATGAGATCGTTCACGGCCAGCGCGGCTTCCGTGCGCTCTCCGTGCCCAAGCCAGCAGACTCGAGCGGGCAACCCTGTGAACTTGACACGGGATGCCTTCGTGAGCCACTCCGTAATCCGCGGCACGTCCCGAAACATCTCCATCAACGCTTCGTCGATTCGGAAGATTGTGTCGGGATGGCCTTCGATCGCGATGAAACGGAACGGGCCGATCCCTTCGCAGAACATGGGGCGAATGAACAGATCAACGAATCCGGGGATATCAAACGCGTTCGCAACCCCGTTGGCCAGAGCGCGCTCGCGCAAGCCGTTGCCGTACTCAAACACGACCGTCCCTTTGCGCATTAGTGCCAACAAGCCCTGAACGTGCCGAGCCAGCGTCGCTCCCGCTAGGTCGATCAATTTCCCGGGATCCGTCCATGCGAGACGATCACACTCTTCCCCGCTGATGCCGGCAGGGACATAGCCCAACAATGGATCCGGTGTCGTCTGATCCGTGGCGATGTTCGGAACGATGCTGTGACGCTCGAAATGCTCCAGCACGTCCACGATGTTGGCAGCGACGCCGATCGAGGCAGCTCTACGCTCCCGGGCAGCCAACATCCACAGGCGAACAGCTTCCGGCACCGTCGGCGCGAGTCGCTCGAGATACCCTTCTCGCGCGCGGCGGGCCAAACGATCGAGGCGAACGTCTGCGACGAGAATTGCAGCGCCTGCCAGTACGCCGGCCAGAGGTTGAGCACCGCCCATGCCACCCGAGCCTGCCGTGAGAATAGTTCGGCCCACCAGGCTCCCACCAAAGAATCGCCGCGCAGCGGCCATAAAGGTCTCGTACGTGCCCTGGATGATCCCCTGGCTGCCGATGTACTGCCATGCGGCCGCGGTCATGCCCGGGTGAATCGTGAGATTACGTCGCCGTAAGTTCGCTATCTCCTCCTGGGTCGCAGTAATGGTTGTCCCGTTTGACATGATAACGAGAGGGGCGTTCTCCCCCGTCTCAAAAATGCCAATGGGTTTCCCGGACTGAATGACGAGTGTCTCGCAGGTCTCCAGGCAGTGGAGAGAGCGTACGATCTTATCGAGACTCTCCCAGTCCCGTGCAGCCTTGGATCCACCCCCGTACACGACGAGATCCTCGGGACGTTCGGCGTTTACGAGGTTGTTCTCGAGCAAACGCAGGATGGATTCTTGCCGCCACCCTTTGCAGCGGAGCCGAGCGCCGGTCTGGACCGTAATCTGCCGCGACAGAGTCATTGGTGGGCTTCAGAGCCTAGGTGCTGATGGTCATCGTGCCGGACCGCGCTTGGGGTGGACGACGTCGGATCGCGTCTTCGTTCGGCTCGGTGCCCCACCCCGGCCTATCCGGGACGATGAGGTGGCCGTCGTCGATTTCCGGCACATGTGTGAACAGCTCCGCATCCCACGACAGTCGATCGCCGTCATACTCAAGGATGTGGAGATTCGGGATAGCTGCGCCGATGTGACCGTTGATCATGGTGCTCAAGTGACCGTAGAAGTTGTGCAGCGCCACATTCGTTTCGTACGCCTCGGCGGCAGCCGAAATCTTCATCGTCTGCCATGCTCCGTTCCACACCGCGTCGACGATAGCGATGTCCATCGCGTGTTCGTGGAAGTACGGCAGAAAGTCACGAAGTCCGAACAGCGTCTCACAGGACGCCACAGGGTGGGCACTGCGAGCGCGGATATACGCAAGCGCTTTGGGGCTGTAGGTATCAATTTCGACCCACGATAGATCGAGATCCGCAACATCGCTGAGGATCTCGAGATAACCTGCAGTTTTTGCATTGAAGTTGAGGTCGAGCAGGATTTCAATGTCCGGTCCGGCACCGGACCGAAGGGCCTCCAGATGGGCTCGCAGATTTCGCCTTACCGTCTTGTCTACGGTGAGTTCGGGCACGAACGGGTGCGCAAATCCGGGATGCCAGCCGCGGACCGACCCCTGCTCGTATATGAACATATTCGTTTTCAATGCGGTGAAGCGCCGCGCTCGGACTTGCTCCGCGGTGGCTTCGGTACCCTCTAAGTTTGTGATCGCCGGCGGGTAGAATCGCGGATGCAGAATGTGCCACGTCGCGCAGTGTGACCAATAGAGGCGGACGCGGTCGCGCAGCTTGCCACCCAGGAGCTGATAGCAGGGCACCTGTAACGCTTTTGCTTTTGCATCTAATAGAGCGTTCTCGATGGCCCCGATGCCCTCACCCACGACGCCCCGATTCGCCATCCGGGTAGCGGCGTAGAGCTCGGCATGAATTCGCTCGTGGGCCATGACGGGCTGTCCCTTTACGCGCCCGGCGAGATGTTCGATGACAGTTGTGACGCCCGGAGACCCGTACCACTCATCGAATTCGCTCCAGCCTACGATCCCCGCGTCCGTGGTCAGTTTGACGAAGTGGTAGTTTCTCCACCCCGCATCGCAAGAGAGTGTCTCGATATCGGTAACTCTCATACCGAGCTCCTCAGACCGACTCGTTGTGTCGATTGCGGATCCCCCGACTGCCTGCTCAATGTCGTGGGATTCGATGTCCAAGGGACGGTCGGGTGGAAGTTGGGCCGCTCATTGCTACTCCTCGCCAGCCTCGACCGTGGCCTCCGCTGCGGCGGCATCGTCGGCCGAGAACTGCTCCTCTTCCGTCGACCCGCGCAGCGCAAGCGTCGAACTGGCCCCGCCCGCGATCACTTCGGACACCGCGTCGAAGTAGCCAGCGCCGACTTCGCGCTGGTGGCGCGTCGCAGTGTAGCCGTGCCGCTCCAGCGTAAACTCGTGGTCCTGCAGCTGCACGAATGCGGGCATGCCCGCCTCGGCGTATCCGCGCGCCAGCTCGAACATCGACGCGTTGAGCGCGTGGAATCCCGCGAGCGTGATGAACTGAAACTTGTAGCCCATCGTCGCGAGCTCGCGCTGGAAGCTGGCGATCGTCGCGTCGTCGAGATGACGCTTCCAGTTGAAGGAAGGCGAGCAGTTGTAGGCGAGGAGCTTGCCCGGGAAGTCGCGGTGCACCGCCTCGGCGAACCGGCGGGCCTCCGCGAGGTCCGGCCGGGCCGTCTCGAACCACAACAGATCGGCGTACGGCGCGTAGGCTCGCGACCGCGCGATTGCCGCGTCGAGGCCGGGGGTCACGATGTGGTAGCCCTCCGGCGTCCGTTCGCCCGTGAGGAACCGTCCGTCCTCTGGATCGATGTCGCTCGTGAGCAGGGTCGCGCCCAACGCGTCGGTCCGCGCGATCAGCACAGCCGGCACGCCGAACACGTCAGCGGCGAGACGCGCCGCGGTGAGGGTCCGCACGAATTGGGCTGTGGGCACGAGCACTTTGCCGCCCATGTGGCCGCATTTCTTCTCAGAAGCGAGCTGGTCTTCGAAGTGCACGCCGGCGGCGCCGGCCTCGATCATCTGTTTCATCAGCTCGAAGGCATTGAGCGGCCCGCCGAAGCCGGCCTCTGCGTCGGCGACGATCGGCGCCAGCCAATCGCGGCGCAGCCGACCCTCCGCCCACTCGATTTGATCAGCGCGGCGCAGGGCGTTGTTGATCTGCCGCACGAGGGACGGCGCGCTGGTCGCCGGATAGAGGCTGAGGTCGGGATACATCTCGCCGGCCAAATTGTTGTCGGCGGCCACCTGCCAGCCGCTCAAATAGATCGCCCGCACGCCGGCTCGGACGATCTGCACCGCCTGGTTGCCGGTCAACGCACCGAGCGCCGGCACGTACTCCTCGGTGTGGAGAAGGTGCCACAGGCGCGCCGCGCCCGCTGCGGCAAGACTGTACTGCACGTCCACCGAGCCGCGCAGGCGGACCACGTCGCGGGCGTCATACGGCCGGCGGATGCCCCCCCACCGGCGGTCGGCGGCCCAACGTCGCGCCAGAATCGCCGCCTGTTCGTCGATCCGCGTGCTGACCTCGTTCACCATCGCCTTGCCCTCCTGGGTCACGCGAGATGCTCGTACGCCGGAATCGTCAGAAACTCCACGAACGGGTCGGTGAGGGCGACACGCTCGAAGATCGCCCGCGCCTCCCCGAAGCGGCGGAGGTCGAACGCGTGGCCGAGATACTGCCGGATCCGTTGCAGTTCGTCGTCGGCCACCGCCCGCACGAGGCGCGCGGCCACGGGCCGGCCGTCGTCTAGGTGCGCGCTGTGGCGGACCCACTGCCAGATCTGCGATCTCGCGATTTCGGCGGTGGCGGCGTCCTCCATCAGATTGTACAGCGCCGCGGCGCCCGTGCCGCGCAGCCATGATTCGAGATACTCGATGCCGACCCGTACGTTCGTCCGCAGGCCGGCGTCCGTGATCGTTCCGCCCGGCACGCGCACGTCGAGCAGGTCGCGCGCTGCAACGCGCACGTCGTCCCGCGTCCGCGCAAGCTGCTGCCGGCGCCCCGCGAGCACGCCGTCGAACGCGCGCATCGCCTCGTCCACGAGCCCGGGGTGCGCCACCCACGTGCCGTCGAACCCGTCCGTCGCCTCGCGGATCTTGTCGTCGCGGACCTTGGCGAGCGCCTGGCGATTGACCTCGGAATTGCGGCGCGTCGGAATGTACGCCGCCATCCCGCCGACCGCGTACGCGCCGCGGCGATGGCAGGTGCTGACCAGCAGCTCGGTGTACGCGCGCATGAACGGCACGGTCATCGTGACCTGCGACCGGTCGGGCAGCACGAACTCCGGCCGCTCGCGGAACGTCTTGATGATGCTGTAAATGTAGTCCCACCGGCCGGCGTTGAGCCCCGCCGAGCGGTCGCGGAGTTCGTACAAGATCTCTTCCATCTCGAACGCGACGAGAATATGCTCGACCAGCACCGTGGCTCGGATACTCGCTCGCGGAATCCTGAGCGCCTCCTCGGCGAACGCAAAGACGTCGTTCCAGAGCCGCGCCTCGAGATGACTCTCCAGTTTGGGCAGGTAGAAGTACGGGCCGGTGCCGCGATCGAGCAGCGCCTGGGCGTTGTGAAACACATACAGACCGAAGTCGACCAGGCTGCCGGAAGCCGGCCGTCCGTCGAAGTACACGTGGGTCTCCGGCAGGTGCCAGCCGCGCGGCCGCACGATCAGCGTGGCGGTCTCTTCGCCGAGCCGGTACGCTTTGCCGTCCGGCCCGGTGTAGGCGATCGTCCGGCGGACGGCGTCCATGATGTTTACGTGACCGTCGATGACGTTGTCCCACGTCGGGGCGTTGGCGTCCTCGAAGTCCGCCATAAAGGTGCTCGCCCCCGAGTTGAGGGCGTTGATGATCATCTTCCGATCGGCCGGCCCGGTGATCTCGACCCGGCGGTCCTCGAGATCGCGCGGTACGGGAGCCACGCTCCACGCGGCCTCTCGGATCGCGCGCGTCTCAGGGAGAAAATCCGGAAGGCGTCCGGCGGCGATCTCCGCACAGCGCTCAGCGCGCCTGGCGAGCAGCGCGCGGCGGCGTTCGTCGAACTCGCGGTGCAGCGCGAGGACGAACTCCACGGCTTCGCGCGTCAGGACTTCGGGAAACCGGTCACCAATCGGCGCGCGTACTTCGGCTCCACCGGTCGCCGTCGAGGCTCTCATACGTCTATTGCCCCTCACGTCCGATCGCCGCCGCTTGTTCGTCGGCGTGATAGCTGCTGCGGACGAGCGGCCCCGACTCGACATAGCGGAACCCCATCTCAAGTCCTTCGACTTTGAACAAGGCAAACTCGCGCGGGTCATAGTGACGAACGACCGGTAAGTAGTCCTTGCCCGGCCGCAAGTACTGTCCGATAGTTAGAATGTCGCAGCCGACCTCGCGCAAATCGCGCATGGTCGAACGCACCTCGTCGCGCGTTTCACCGAGGCCAACCATTATGCCGCTTTTCGTAAGGCCACGTCGTCCCCATGTCTTTGCCCGGGCCAGAAGGTCGAGCGAGCGCCGGTAGTTGCCACCGACACGCACGGCGCGGAACAATCGCGGCACCGTCTCAATGTTATGGTTCACAATGTCCGGCTCAGCGGTGAGAACGGTGCGAAGAGCAGTATGATGGCCCTTGAAGTCTGGAATCAACACTTCGACAGAGCAACGCGGCGTGCGCTTGCGGATCGCTTGGATCGTCGCCGCGAATATTCCAGCTCCACCATCGGCCAGATCATCACGGTCTACGGAAGTGATGACCGCATGCCGGAGGCCCATCTTCTCGACCGCCTCTGCGACGCGGACTGGCTCCTGCAGATCCAGTTCAGCCGGCAGTCCATGCGCGATCGCACAGTACGCGCAATGCCGCGTGCACACGTTGCCGAGGATCAGGAAGGTCGCCGTCCGGCGGTTCCAACAATCGCCGATGTTGGGACAGCGCGCCTCCTCGCAGACGGTGTGCAGCGCCTGCGTACGCACGATCGCGACTAACTCGCGGAAGTACGGGCCGGTCGGAAGCCTTACTTTCAACCACTCTGGGTGTCGTCGCCGCGCACCGCTCGCCGCGTCTCCTACGTAGGCGCGCGGGGATTCGTGCCCATCATGTGGCATGCCCCCCATCACTGCGCTCCCGACTCCCTTGATCGAGCGTTGCAAGATTCTGTGACCATGTTTGGTTGGTCGTAATTGGAGATCTCGATTAGGTTTCCGTCAGGGTCGTGGAAATATACAGAGGTGAGCTGCCCGATGGCGCCGACCTGGGGTCCGGGTCCCTCAATTACCCTGACCTGATGGGCTTGGAGATGCGCTACGACGACATCCATTTGGGTGAGAGTGATGAAGCACAAATCGGCCGCCCCCGGGGTCGCACGCTCGGCTTTCGGTTCGAATTCGTGGCCTGTCCTATGCAAGTTGATTTTTTGAGAACCAAAATGCAGCGCCCAGTGATCTCCATCGAACACGACAGGCCTCATCCCAAGCACGTTAGAGTAGAAGGCGCAGGTTGCCTCGATGTCTCGGACGGTGAGCACGATATGGTCCAGACGATCAACAAGTGCCATACGCGGATCCTCCTCGAAGACGAAACCGCGTCGTTCCGCGACCTGCTCCCCGATTGGCGACAGCGACGGTTGTCGAACTGGCTGATCGTGTTGGGCCCTGATCGCATGAGGCTCTTAGGAAGGGACCGAACTTCGGCGCGTCGCTGGACCAGACCGATCCGCGCGCAACCGGGCGCTGAGACGATCGAATCCGTGCTGGAGGTCCAGAATTAAATCCTCCACGGCCTCAAGCCCAACATGCAGCCGCAGCAGAATCCCCGATTCCCGCCACGGCCGCGCAGTACGGTGTTCTGCCGGACGCGCAGGGATGATGAGGCTCTCGAATCCGCCGAAGCTGGCACCGATCTTGAACAGTCGAAGACCATCAAGCATCGCAGCGGCTGCGGGTTCGGACTCGGATCGCAGGAGCACGCCGAATAGACTTGAAGCGCCAAGGAAGTCTCGCTTCCAGAGATCATGTCCGCGATCGCTGGGGAGTGCCGGGTGAAGCACGCGGGACACCTCGGGCCGCGACGAGAGCCACTCTGCGATTTGGATCGCGGAGCGTTCGTGGTGACGAAGGCGAACTGCCAATGTGCGCAGTCCGCGGAGGGTCTCGTAGCAAAGATCAGGCGCGACACAGTCGCCAAATTCTTCTACGCCGTCTCTCACCGCGCGGAAAAGACATTCAGATCGAGTCGTAATTACGCCGAGCAGGAGATCTGAGTGGCCCGCCAGATATTTAGTGGCCGCTTGAAGCTCTACGTCGACCCCGTGATCGAACGAGCGGAAGTTAAGGGGCGTGGCCCACGTGTTGTCGAAAATCAGCACCGCCCCGTGCGCGTGGGCCACTTTCGCGATTGCCGGTATATCCTGCATGTCGAATGTCAGGGACCCTGGGGCTTCCGCGTAGACCACTTTGGTGGTCGGCCGCATGAGCGCGGCGATTTCCAAGCCAGCATCCGGATCATAGAACGTCACGTCAACGCCGAAGCGCGCCAGCACCGAGGTGCAGAAAAGGCGAGTCGGGCCATAGACGCTGTCCGCCACCAACACGTGGTCCCCTTGCCGAAGGAACGCGGTCAGGGCTTGCGCGATCGCGGAGAGACCAGACGATGTGACAAGCGACTTGTGGCCGCCCGAGAGCTCGGCGAGTGCCTCGGTCAGCGCGAACGTGGTTGGCGTGCCATGCGTGCCATACCAAAACCCCGTGTACTTGCGCTCCGCCCGCCGTTCGAAATCCTCCACGGTGCGAAAGAGCACGGTCGACGCTCGATACACCGGTGGATTCACAATGCCGAAGCGGTTCTGCGGGTCCCCGCCGGCGTGTGCCAGGGCCGTATCAGGTTTCATCGATCTCCTCGTTGGTGATTCGTCGCGCGTCGACGTCGCGTGAGCGAAGGAGCACGGCTCAGCCGCTGATCGACATCTGCTCGCCGCGTCCCTCGCGGAGGACCGCGCGTATGCCGGCTTCGATCGTGGCTTCCGACGGAATCACTTCCTTCTCGAGCGCCGCCGCATAGGGCATCGGCGCTCTGGCCCCGCCCACGCGTTGGACCGGCGCGTCGAGATCGCGCCAGCAGGCGGCGGAGATCGCCGATGCGAGCTCGCCGCCGAAGCCATAGAGCAGCGGTGCTTCATGGCACACCAGCGCATGCCGCGTCTTGCGCGCAGATGCGATCACGGTCTCCAGATCAAGGGGATACAGCGTGCGCAGGTCCACGATTTCGAGTTCGACGCCCTCGGCGCGCATTCGATCGGCCACGCTGAGGCTGCGATGCACCATGAACTGCGTCGCCACGACCGTCGCGTCTTGCCCGCTCCGGATGATGTTGGCCTTCCCAAGCGGCGTTGCGCTTCTTGTGAGCGGGCCACGGACGTTGTACAGCTGCTTGTGCTCGAGGAAAATCGTGGGGTTTGGACTGGCGACGGCGGACCGAAGGAGCCCGTACGCGTCGTCCGGGGTGGATGGGACGACCACCTCGAGCCCCGGGATATGGGCAAAGAGGGTGTCGAGCGACTGGGTATGCTGGGCGGCCTTTCCGGGCGCCCACCCCGTCGGTGTCCGAACCACGAGCGGGACATCAAACTGGCCTCCGAACATGTACCGAATTTTCGCAGCTTGATTGACAATCGGATCAAACCCGAGCAGCGAGAAATCAGAGTACATGATTTCCACAACTGGCCGGCAGCCGCCGAGCGCCGCGCCCACCGCCGCGGCCAAAATGCCCTCTTCACTGATTGGGGTTTCTCGAACGCGATCGGGCCCGAATTCAGCCAGCAGCCCGCGCGTCACCCCGTAGATGCCGCCGCCCGACCCCCACCGGGACAGGTCCTCGCCCATGACGAAGACCCGGTCGTCCTCGGCCAGGATGGACCGCAGGCTCTCGTTGAGAGCGCGCCAGAGCAAGGTCTCGTTCACGGCGAGACGCCTCCATAGACCCCTTGATACGCTTCCTCTGGCGCCGGCTCGGGGGCGGCCAACGCGTTCCTCTCCGCGACGTCTACGCACGCGGCAATGGCACCCTGCATCTCGTTGAGCGACCGGTCGCTTGCGACGCCGGCGTTAATGAGCTCGGTCTCTAGTCGCGTGATTGGATCCCGTCCTTTCCACGAATCGCGCTCCGTCGCCGATCGATACATCTCGGTATCACCCACCATGTGTCCGAGAAATCGATAGGTGTCGGCGATAATTAGCGTGGGACCCTCGCCACGCTGAGCGCGCGCCACTGCCTCGTGGGCCGCCGTCCAGACCGCGTAGACGTCCATGCCGTCGACGTTCACGCCAGGAATCCCGTACGCGTGCGCGCGGATGGACAGGTCCCGCACGCTCGCCATTTCTTCCACCGGCGACGATTGGGCGTAGTGATTGTTCTCACACACGTAAATACACGGGAGCTTCCAGATCGCCGCGAGATTGAGCGCCTCGTGGAAGATTCCTTGGTTGATCCCGCCTTCGCCGAAGTATGCGGCCGCAACCCGTCCCGTCGCTCGCTGTCGCGCGGCCAGCGCGGCTCCGGTGGCCAAGCCCACGCTCGCACCCACGATCCCGTTCGTGCCTAGGATGCCGAGTTCACGGGCCGCCAAATGCATTGAGCCGCCTTTGCCCCCGCAGTACCCGGACGAGCGCCCGAACAGTTCGGCCAGCACACGTTCCGGCTCGGCCCCTTTGGCAAGACAATGCCCGTGGCCGCGATGGGTGCTCGTAATCAGGTCCGCTGCTTGCAAATTGAGACTGACGCCGACCGCGACGGCTTCCATGCCGACAGAGGGGTGCGTCGATCCACGGATATAGCCGCGTTGCAAGTACCCCGCAAGCCGGTTCTCGATCTCTCGAATGAGAGACATCAAGCCCCACGCCTGGGCGCCGTACCGTGGCAGCCACTCCGCCCGTAGCAGCGTCGCGTCACTCACTGATAATCACCCCGAGCCGGCCACCACGGCGAAGCAGCTGACCAGGTTGGCACTCGATCCGGAGACGACCCGCGGCGGGCGCCGGGACCTCCACCGTGACTTTGGCCGTCATGACCTGGGCGATCGGCTGTCCTTCAGCCACGGTCGACCCGTCGTCAACCAGCCAGGCCGCCAACTCAATCTCCGGCTCCTCAGTGAACAACTTTTCATCCTCCACTGTGACAATCGCTTCTGACAAGTTCGTGTCCCCCAGTAGCGCGCGCCGACCCACGGAGTCACACCCAACCGTTGCCACCCGGCCCACCGCGCAAGAAGGCTGCTTTGCTATGCGTCGTTCAGCGTCGAAACTCGCTGATTTCCCAACGACTCGTCTCGCTCGCGAATAGAGCGCAGGAACTGTCGTGTGCGCTCGTTCCTCGGGGCGGCGAAGATCTGTTGAGGAGTCCCTTCTTCAATCACAATCCCGTCAGCCATGAACACGACGCGGTCGGCGACATCACGCGCGAACCCCATCTCGTGAGTGACCACGAGCATGGTCATCCCGTCCGCGGCAAGTTGACGCATGACCCGGAGTACTTCTCCGACGAGTTCAGGATCCAGGGCCGACGTCACCTCATCAAACATCATCACCTTGGGGCGCATCGCCAGTGCTCGCGCAATCGCCACTCGCTGCTGCTGTCCGCCGCTGAGCTCATGAGGATACGCGTCGACCTTGTCAGACAGCCCGACCTTGGCCAGAAGATCGAGCGCGCTGACTCGTGCCGCGTCGCGTGGCTCTCGACGGACGTGTACGGGAGCCACCATGATGTTCTCCAGTGCCGTGAAATGCGGGAACAAGTTGAACGACTGGAACACCATTCCCACTTGAGAGCGGAGCGCTTCGATCCGATGGTCGGGATCCACTCGCACCACGCCGCTTCGCGTGAATCGGTAAACCGGAGTACCCTCGATATAGATCGTTCCGCCGTCAATGCGCTCGAGATGATTGACGCAGCGCAGGAGGGTTGTCTTTCCGGAGCCCGAAGGTCCAATGATACATACGACCTCGCCTTTGGTTACCTCCAACGTCACGTCGCGCAGGACCTGATGCCGGCCGTACCACTTGCTGACCTGCTCTAACCGGATCATTCAGACGGCCTCCTGCGGCACGCGAGCCGTGGATGCGGGGGGTTGTCGACGCGTCCCGATCCGCAGACGACGCTCCAAGAACTGCACACCCAAAGATCCTGGGTAGGACAACGCCAGGTAAAACAGCCCGATCAGCGTAAACACGGTGAAGTACTGGTAGTTAACCGAGGACACGATCTGCCCCGAAAAGAAGAGTTCTTTCACCGTGATGATGGATGCGAGGGCGGTGTCCTTGAAGAGACCGATGAAGTAGTTACCCAGCGGCGGCACGACGATGCGGATCGCCTGCGGGAGGATAATCAAGCGCATCGTCGTCATCCGGGACATCCCCAGAGCTTGCGCCGCCTCGAGTTGACCCTTCGCCACTGCTTGAATCCCGGCCCGGTACACTTCGGACAGATATGCCGAGTAGTTCAGGGTCAGGCCGATTACCCCGGCGGTGAACGGCGGGAATCGGATCCCAAACACGGGCAGCACAAAGTACACGTAAAATAGCTGCAGCAGGGCCGGCGTGCCGCGGATAAGCTCCATGTAAATGGTCGCCACAGCCCGAATTGATTTGAGTCGAGTAATGCGCGCCAAGGCGACGAATAACCCGAAAACGAGGCTGAGCGCCATGACCGTCACTGTCAGTTCGACACTAACCAGTGCGCCTTTGGCCAGATCCGGCAAATAGCCCACCGAAGCGCGGAAGTCGAACAAGGAGACGAAATTCCGCAACATGTCCTACGCCCCCGGCCTCGTGTGCGCGAAGGCGGCGGGGTTCGTGGCAAGTCCCGGCCGCCAACAGCTGGATGCGCCCGCCTGGTCGCCGTGAGTGCTTAGTAACCGACGTCTTTGGGCGCGAGGACAGCGAGCGACGCGCCCCTGCCAAGGCACGACACCGGTAGTCACGGATGCACCCTTCAGGCGGAGCATGATGCCGACCAGCCCCTCTACTGAGTCGGGACGGGATAATTGAAAACGTAGCTGGCGGGCAATCCACCCTTCACGATGAACTTCATGATCGTGCCATCGGCCCGCATCTCTTCAAGCGCTCGAGAGAGCGCCGAGTTGAGGTCCACATCTTGTTTGCGAAGAGCATAGCGCGCGTAGCCCAGTTCCTGCGCGGGTGGGATGCGTACATCCGTCAGTTCGATATTGAGGCCCGGGTTGTTTTTGATCACTTGCTTGATCTTCATGAAATCGTCAACCGCCACATCGATGCGCCCCGCCGAGAGATCCGCGAATTCTGCTTCACTCGTCGTATACAGCTTTATTTCTTTGATGTCTTTTCGCGCCTCTAAGATGGGCTGATAGAATGTGCCCCGATATGTGGAAACAACCTTTCCGGAGAGATCCGCCCAAGAGTGAACACTTTTCGGGTTGCCTTTGAAGACGGCGACACCGCCGCCGTACCAGTAGGCTGGGCCGGTAAATGCAATTACCTTCAACCGCTTCGGATTCTCGTGAATATTATCGCCTATGACATCGCCACGGTTGGACAGGAGCGTCGGAACCATCGCATCGGGGGCCACCAGCTGAATCGACACCTTCGAGATTCCCAGGCGTCGGACGGCGTCCCTTAGAACGTCGACGTCGATTCCGGCAAACTCGTGAGTCTTGGGGTCCTGGTATGTCCAGGGAAAATCGGAGGCAATAATGAGCCTGACTCCATTTTGTACCGCGCGCTTGTACGACCCGTCGCCGCCGGTGAAGGAAACTCCGAGAATGGGTCCCGAGGTCCCGAATTCGTCTACTACGCTGGCAAACGCCAATAACGAGCCCATTGCGAGGATCCCAGTTACGAGCAGAGTCCTCAGGGCCAGTCTTCGTAGCCGCAGATCCATTTCATCGCCCCCTCTCACATCTAACAATCGTTCCTCCGCTCGATAACGATGCGAAAACGCGGTGGCCTCTGCTCCCGTTGGGCCCAACGTTAGGAATAAATTGGCGTACCGTGAGTGCCGCTCGCGATCAGTGCCTCGTATGCGTCCTTAAGCCGGTAGAAGACCGGCCCGGGTTGTCCGGTGCCCACCTGGCGACCGTCAATCGCCCGAACCGGTACCAGCCCGCCGGCCGTACTGGTCAGGAACACCTCGTCCGCCGTGTACGCGTCGTAGGGAGTGAGCGACCGGGCCGTCGCTGGGATGCGCAACTCGGCGCAGAGATCGAGGATGGTCTCCCGCGTCACGCCCTCGAGGACTCCCTCCGACGGCGTGGCAATCCCGCCGTTCTTGACGACAAAAAGGTTGTACCCGGAGGCTTCCGTCAATCGTCCAGCCATGTCGAGCAAAATCGTTTCATCGTATCCGGCGCGGGTCGCCTCAATTCGCGCCACGACGAAACTCAGGTAGTTGACGCTCTTGACGCGCGGGTCTAGGCACTCCTGAGGAATCCGTCTCGTTTTGGGGATGTTGACGGAAATCCCCTGAGCCGCCTTCGCGGGATCCATGAGGTAGAGGTAGTCTCGCGCAAAGACGATCACACTCGGCTCGCACTTGCGTAGATCGAAGGAGAGCATCGGGCCGGTCCCGCGGGTCACCAGCCACTTGATGTAGGCATTCTGGAGTTGGTTGCGGCGGACGGTCTCGACGATAGCCTCCCGTAGCGCGGTGAACGTCATCGGCAGTTCGATGCAGACGACCTGAAGCGATTGCCGCAGGCGCTCAAGGTGCCGATCCAGCTTGAAAATCCTGCCGTCCCAGGCGAACGCCGTCTCGAACACGGCGTCACCGTATAGCACGCCGCGATCAAAAATCGAAAGAGCCGCCTCGTGTTCCGCGACAAACTTGTCGTTCAAGAACACAACCCGTTCTGACGACGATACCTTGGGAACGCGTTCCTGCTCGCTCACAGGTAACATGCGGAAGCGAACCTCCCCCCCGACAGTGGTGTAAACGCCAGCCCCAGCGAGAGTGCCCCTGAGCTAGTCCGACGTGGACTGAAACTCATCGGGAGCCTCCGGAAATGCTCTCGCGTATTCCTCATTCCACGCTCGGAAATGCGCATCGACGGCACCGGCGGCCGCCGCTGGGTCGTGAGCGCGGACTGCCTCGAGGATGGGAAAATGGACGGCCGTCAACCGGGCATCGGCTTCGGGTGACATGTGAGCCACTCGGTTGCGATACTGGAGCACCGGCAAAAGCACAGAAGCGAGTCCTTCGATTATCAACAACAACACGGGGTTATGCGATGCTCGGGCTAGCGCAAGGTGGAAGTCGTAGTCCGCTACAGCGCCCTCCTCCGCCGTCTCGGCCGCGCCGAGCCGCGCCGCTGCACGGCTCAGCGCGGCGGCATCCTCGGGCGTTGCGTGCTGCGCGGCGGCATACGCCAGTTCACGTTCGAGGAGCTCGCGGGCTTGTTCAAGCTGCTCAAGCGTGAAGTAGTGGAGTTTCAGCGCCATTTCGAAGTAGAGCTGAACGAACGCAGGATCCGGCATCGAAAGATACGTTCCGCTCCCCTGTGTTCGCCGAATTAGGCCGAGGCTTTCGAGCGCCGCGAGACGTTCCCGAAGAGAGGTGCGGTTAACACCCAACGCATCGGCGAGTTCTCGTTCGGTGGGCAAACGAGCGTTGGATCCAGTGGAAGTCCCCACTTCCGAAAGGACGTGTTTCAGGCCCTCCAGAGTGTGGTCTAGTGTCCCTCTAACAATTGGTCTAACCATATTGGTTTAACCTATTTATAGACGCAATCCGATAGAGAGTCAAATCAGTAATTATGGTGAAATCATCGATAAATTCGATTGAATCACTGAATTATTGCGAAATGCTTCTCGACGCTACGAAAATGTCGTTCTTTTATTGTGGATCTATGGCATTATCTTGGTTACTAGCGAGCAGGCCTCGGTGAGACCAGAGAGACGGTCGTCGGGCTTGTCAATCTGCCAACCCTCAGTATTCTTCCGGACATTCTTCCTGCCGTTTCGGACGCGCTTCAGCACAATGCCACCGAAGTCCAGAGTCTGCGAAACGGCAACGTTGATGTCGGTCTTCCTTTCCCCGCCGGTGGATTGTTAGTCGCATTGCGTTCCGATACTGCCCGTTCTTATGCTGCCGGTCTGGCCATGGTCTCGCTTCCGAGCCAGCGCCACTCTCCACGCGACATACGACCATCGCAGTACTGGGTGTTCTCACCGGCACACCGACACCTCAGACCTTTGTGCAATGCTCTCCTCCCTCCAGCATCGCGCGAAACTCCGTCCTAATGGCACGGAAAATCGGTCCGGGCTCACCAGTGCCGATCGGTCTGCCGTCCACCTCGCTGAGCGGCAGCAAACCACCTACGGTACTGGTGAGAAACGCCTCGTCCGCCACCCAGCAATCGTATGAGGTGATCACGCCTATCCGACAGGGAATGGAGAGCCTCTTGCAAATCTCAATGACCGTCTCGCGAGTTATCCCCTCGAGGATCGAGCGGCCGGGGGTAATCACCTCGCCTCCGCGGACCACGAAAATGTTCCAGCCGGGAGCTTCGCATACGCATCCATCGACATCCAGCATGAGTGCTTCATCGTATCCGGCCTCGAGCGCCTCAAGCCGGGCGAGCGCAAACGGCAAGTAGTTCAGGCTCTTGATCCTTGAGTCGAACACATCGTCCGGGGTCCGCCGGATCGATGCGATCGTGGCGCGAACGCCCGGCCTGTCCACGAACGGGTTAGCCTTCTCCGGGTACGGCACGGCAATGACGATCAGGCTCGGGACGGAACGCAACAGGTCCATATATGGGGCCGGGCTGGTTCCTCGCGTCATAATGCATTTGATGTAGACGTTCTCAAGTCGGGCCATCCGGATTGCTTCCGTGATCACGTCCCGAATCCGTTCCTTGTCCAGCGGGGGCCGAATCTTCACCGCTCGGGCGGAGCGAAACAAGCGATCGAGATGTTGATCCAATTTGAAGATGGCTCCCTTCCAGGCCATAAGGGTATCGAAGACTCCGTCGCCGTGTAAGAGGCCATGATCGAAGACTGAGATAGCCGCCTGATCACGCGGAAAAAACCGACCATTGACGTAGATGATCCCGTCGGTCGCCGTACGAGCGAATTCCTTCACCTTAACAGTCCTCCTCTTTCTGTGGAGCTTTCATCGCAAGCAGTCGCCCTCGCGCGCGAGACGCCGGATTTTCACCTGACGCGCCGACCGTCGTCACGACGAACGACGGCCCGAGTGCAGAGAAACTCAAAAATAAGCAGTGAAGCAAGGATTGAGGTGATGCTGGCCACATCATACATGGGTTGGACCTCGACAAGATCAAATCCCACGATGGATGGAAAGTCGACAAGATGCCTCATCAACACGAGTGCTTCACGGCTTGTCAGCCCCCCGGGGACGGGCGATGTCGTGGCCGGGGCAAACGCGATGTCGATCGCGTCGATGTCGAACGTGACATAACACTTGGTGTCTTTCAGCCAGACCAGTTGCTGCGCCACCCAGTCGAGCCCATTTCTTGAAACCTCATCCATGGTTAGGCTCCGAACCCCGTGCTCGCGAATGAAACTGAACTCCTCGTCTCCGTACACAGGACCACGGATGCCAATCTGCGCCCACTTTCGCGGATCGATCAGGCCCTCTTCCACGGCTCGGCGGAAGGGTGTTCCGTTGCCGTACTTGCTCCCGAAGTATTCATCTCCAGTATCCACATGCGAGTCCACCTGAATCAGTCCCAAAGGACCGTGAGTCTTGGCAGCGGCACGCAAGATCGGCAGGGAGATCGAGTGGTCGCCGCCCACGGCGACCGGCAGTACGCCGGCGTCCACAATCTTTGCGACCGTGTCTTGGATCAACTGTCTCGACACTGCCGGGTCGAGAGGATTGATCGGACTGTCGCCGAGGTCCGCGATCTTAAGGACATCATACGGACTCACATTGAAGGAGGGATGGAACGGTTTGATTACGGCTGCAGACATCCGGCGAACCTCCGCCGGGGCGAACCGTGACCCCGTGCGATAGCTTTGTCCACCATCAAAGGGCACGCCGAAGATGGCCACGTCGAGACCCCGCGGATCCTCGATATGGGGCAGGCGAAAGAACGTTGGGATGCCGGCGAACCGTGGGAGTTTGAGAGAATCGACGGGCTGAAATTCCATTTGTGCTATCCCTCCTTGCTCTTGGCGGACTTGTCTCTCTCGCCACAGGGGTTCGGTGGACGATCAACTTAGGGTCAATCGCGACAAGTTCCGGCGGCGAAGTCCGACGCCGAGCATGTTGAACCCCAGAATGCTGAAGGTTAGGGCTATTCCCGGAAAGAGACTGAGCCACCACTCGGTGGGGGCGATTCGGGCCTCGTTGAGCATCGCTCCCCACTCGGCGGCCGGAGGCCGCGCGCCCAGTCCGAGGAATGACAAGCCGGCCAGGTTACTCAGGACGCGGCCGAGGTCCAAGGGGATTAGACTGACCGGAACAACCATGATATTTGGGAGGACGGTCCGCGTTAAGATTCGGCCGTCGCGCGCGCCCAACGCTCTGCTCGCTTCGACATAGTCAAGACTCCGCGTGCGAAGTACCTCTCCGCGGGTGACTCGGGCATAGACCGGCCACCATACCACGGTCAGCGATAAGATCGCGTGGGCAACGCTCGGCCCGAGCCCGGCGGCGATCGCCATTGCCAAGACTATGGATGGAAAGCTCAAGATCAAATCGGTGAACCGCATGACGATGTCGTCGACGCCGCCGCCGATATATCCGCTGAGCGCGCCCACCGTCGAGCCGATCAGAAACGCGCAAACGACGACGACAACCCCGGCACCAAGCGTAAGTCTTCCCCCGTATAGAACGCGGCTCAGCACGTCTCTCCCCAACTCGTCTGTCCCAAAGGGATGGTCGCGCGCCGGCGCCTTCAGCACTTTGGTCAGATCCTGTGCATACGGAGAGTGGTGGACGAACGAGGAACCGGCCGCAGCAACCACAAGCGCAAGCACTGACAGCGTTATGCCCACCGCCAGATACCCGTTCCCCAGGAACACACTCAGTCCCGTCAATCGGAGCAGCACGCTCATCCGGGCACCGTCTGAGGGCCGTTGTGTGGCGACTCGTCCCAATCTTGCGCCCGTCATTCGAAACGGATCCGAGGATCGAGGAGAGCGTAGGACAGATCCACCAACAGGTTCACCGAGGCAAAGCTACCGGCCACGATGAGCGTGACACCCATGATCCCAGGGAAATCGATGTTGGTGGCGGCCTGGAAAGCATAGAATCCCAACCCAGGCCAGGAAAAGATCGACTCAGTGAGGACTGCCCCGCCCAACAGTTGACCATACAGAACGCCCAGGATCGTCAAGACCGGGAACACCGCATTCCGCAGTGCGTGGCGTAGCACGATCGCGTGTGGCGGCAATCCCTTCCCGCGTGCGGTCCGCACGTAGTCGGCCGACAGTGCGTCGGCTAGATTCCCGCGTAGAAGGATCGCGATTACGCCGATCCAGTAACTGGCCAGCACCAGCGCGGGAATGAAGAGATGAGCGAGTGCATTACTGAACACGCCCCAGTTCCCTGACAGACCGGCATCGACCAGCACCAGCCCGGTCACATGAGGTGGCGGCACCAGACCCGGATCCAACTGCCCCAGGGTCGGAATGGCCGGAAGGTAGAGGTTAACGAGGGCCAACACGACAAGCCCGAGCCAGAAGATCGGGATGCTGACCTGAACCAACGCGAGGAGATCGATCACTCGAACGCCGCGACTGCCGGCAAGCGTTCCAAGGATCGCCAGAACCCCACCGATGCTGGCCGCTACGATGATCGCCGCCGTGGCGAGCTCCAGTGTCGCAGGGAAATACTCCTTAAGATCGTCGGCGACGAAACGTCGGGATGTCAACGATACGCCGAACTCGCCACGCATCAAGTGTGTCACGTAGACGCCGTATTGAACGATAAGAGGTCGATCGAGACCCCAGCGCGCCCGGTAGGCGGCGACGATTTGCGGATTTGTGACGGCCACATCTCCGAGGTTGGCGACCACCGGATCGATCGGTGTCAGGTGAGAGACCAGAAAGGTTAGTACCGTGATGCCCAAGAGAAGAACTGGAAATGCGAGCAGTCTCTTCGCTATGAACCGCGCCATGTGTCCGCTGTCTTCAATTCGGCGCCGATTGGAGCCTCGTCAGCTTTAACATTCGGCTGTAGTTGCTACTTGACAGCCACGCCAGTCAGATCGACGGACGCGATGGCTGAGAAGCGGTCTCCCTGAATCACATCCCACACCGGGATCAGCAATTTGGGTTGCGCGACCACGGCGAACGGACCGTTCGCCAACTCCCGTTGGATAATTTCGCGGTATGATTCGACAAACTTCGCTTTGCTGATGGTGTCAAATGCTCCGGCAATCAACTGGTGCAGCTGCGGGTCTTCGAACCCCAGGCGGCGGGCGACTGCCCCGCCTGGGCCGACAAATTCCGCGGGTTCGCTGGGCCCGATATAGTCGAGCCCGAGGATGAACAGGACCATCGGGAGGCTGCCCGCGCGATAAGCGGCGAGAACCTTCGGCCGAGTCCCGGGGTCGAGCTTGACCGAAATGCCCGCCTCGCTCAAGTCCGCGGCGATTTTGGGGGCTAGCGCGTCGTATGAGACCCCGTAGTCCACTGTACCGCCAGGATAGCTCATGGTCACTGCGAAGCCGGTTGGGTAACCTGCGGCCCGCAACAACTCTTTTGCCTTTGCGATGTCGCGGCGGATCCGTATGCGGTCGTTGAAGATCTGATCTGATCCAAGGATGCCCACAGGAATGGGCGTCGCCGGCTTTTCCGATTGCCCCTGCAGCATACCGTCCACGATACCATCCTCATCCACCGCGTATCGGACCGCCGTCCGCACGCGCGGGTCACTCAGGGGACGGGATATCTCTGGTTTGGTTGTCATCCCGACGTAGATCGCGTTGAACGACTTCCCGGCGAGGATGTGAACGCCGTTCAATCGCTTCAGCTCGATGGCCTGCTGAATCGGCAACCCCAGCGCGATCTGAGCTCGCCGCGATCGAAACGCAAGCAATCTCGCCGCCGGCTCCTTCGCATGCAGAAAGATCACATTCCCCCCGTAGACAGTCCCACGCGCGTAGTGCGGATTCGGCTCGAGCACGGCCCGCTGATACGGGCTGTAGCTGGTGAGCATCCAGGGCCCACTCCCGGCGGAATGCGCGTTTAACCACGGCGTGGCCGTATCGCCCTTCGCGGCATCTGAACCATCGGTCCCTCCGTGGGCTGCCACGGTCTTGCTGTCGAGCACACTGAACTGCGGAGCGGTGAGCCGGGACAAGAACGTAATGTCGGGTGTCCTTAGGTTGATCGCAACAGTATACTTGTCCGGAGCGTCGATGACCGCGATGGAATCGGCCAGGAACGACGGGTTGTCCTTTAGGTTCTTGAGCCGCTGAAACGACCACACCACATCATTCGCCGTTACTTCATTCCCGCTGGCGAATTGCACGCCACGCTTCAGCCGAAACGTGTAGACTCGGCCGTTCCTTGACACGGTCCACTGCTCCGCCAGTCGAGGGACTTCTCGCGTGTAGTTTTCCCGCTCGTACGTCACGAGCGTGTCGTATGTATTGGCGATGATAGGAGCGGAGACGAACTCGAAGAACCGGCCAGGATCATAGGTGATGACCGGTGACATGTCTTGCATGATTACAATTGGGGAACGGACATCGCTGCTGGCGGGCAAAGGTTCGATCGCGGCAGATGCTAACCATCCGCATATCGCTACGATAAACCCGAGCACGTGCACGGGATTTCGCATGGTCCCCCCCAATTTCAATCCTTGTCGAAGGTCTTCACTCCACTATCCTCCGCTCGAGCCCGGTTGCCAGTCACCAGGCCGCGCACCGCTGCCTCAATCCGCGCCTCTGATGGGATGACCTCATCTTCGAGCTCGGCGGCGTAGGGCATCGGCGTCCTGGCGCCTCCGAGTCGCCGCACCGGAACGTCGAGCTCCCGCCAGCATGCCTCCGTAATGCTCGACGCAATCTCCGCCCCGAACCCGTAGAGGACCGGGGCTTCGTGACAGACGAGAACGCGGCGAGTGTGGCGGACGGACGTCACGATCGTATCGAGATCGAGCGGATACAAGGTTCGCGGATCAACAATCTCGATGTCGATCCCATCAGCAGCGAGGCGGTCGGCAACGGCGATGCTGCGATGTAGCATTAATTGGGTCGCCACGATCGTGACATCCCGGCCCTTCCGAGCAACCCGCCCTACGCCCAAGGGAACGGGGGTGTCGTCCACAAGGCCGCGGACATTATACAAGTTCTTGTGTTCTAGAAAGATCGTCGGGTTGGGACTGAGGATGGAGGACCGCAGGAGCCCACGGGCGTCGTGCGGAGTCGAGGGCAGGACGACCTCAAGACCGGGAATATGCGCAAAGAGGGTCTCAAGCGATTGCGTGTGCTGCGCGGCCTTGCCAGCGCCCCAGCCCGTATTGCTTCGAATGACGAGCGGGACGTCAAACTGACCGCCAAATTTGTAGCGGATCTTGGCGGCTTGATTGACGATCGGATCGAAGCCGAGTAGTGAGAAATCTGAGTACATGATCTCGACCACGGGACGACACCCGCACAACGCCGCCCCTACGCCGGCAGCGAGGATGCCCTCCTCACTGATTGGCGTGTCCCGAACCCGCCCGGGGCCAAACTCGGCCAACAGGCCACGCGTGACGCCGTGGATGCCACCACCTGCGCCCCAACGGGTCAACTCCTCCCCCATGATAAAGACCCGAGCGTCCTCCGCCATGGCCGAGCGCAGCCCGTCGTTGAGGGCCCGCCACAACGTCATTTCACTCATCCGTAGAAACCCCCATACACCTGCGTGTAGGCCGCGCTCGGAGGCGGGACGGGCGCCGCAAGAGCAGTTTTCTCCGCTCGCGCAACCATCCGTGCCACATCATCCCGCAACTCCGCGAGGTGGTGGTCCGTCAGGACGCCACCGTCGAGTAGTTCCCCTTCGAGGCGGCTAATCGGATCACGCACCCGCCATGCCTCGCGCTCCTCGTTTGTCCGGTAGATCTCAGTATCGCCCGCATGATGCCCTAGGAATCGATACGTGTCGGCCACAATGAGAGCCGGCCCTTCGCCCTTGCGCGCTCGAAGGATGGCCGGGCGCACGCCGCTCCAGACCGCATAGACATCCATACCATCAACGTTCGTGCCGGGAATCCCGTATGCCACTGCCCTCACCGTCAGATCAGGCACGCTTGCCATCTCTTCGACCCGCGATGATTGGGCAAAGTGATTGTTTTCGCACACATAGACACAGGGCAATTTCCAGATGGCTGCGAGGTTGAGCGACTCGTGAAAGATCCCTTGATTGATGCCGCCTTCGCCAAAGTACGCGACAGCGATCCATGGCGCCCGGGTCTGCTGAGCAGCAAGGGCGGCGCCCGTCGCGAGACCGATGCTGGCGCCCACGATGCCGTTCGTCCCCAGGATCCCAAGCTCTCGCACGGCGAGGTGCATGGACCCACCCTTGCCCTCGGAATATCCCGTGGACCGTCCAAAGAGTTCAGCCAGCATTCGCTCTGGATCGGCGCCTTTCGCGAGGCAGTGCGCATGACCGCGGTGAGTGCTCGTGATTTTGTCCTCGCGTTCCAGTTGGAGGCTAATCCCCACTGCAACTGCCTCCATGCCGACGGAAGGATGTGTCGTCCCGCGAATGTATCCCCGCTTGGAGTACTCGCCGAGACGTCCTTCAAGTTCGCGAATCGACATCATCAACCGCAGCGCTTGGGATCCATAAAGCTGAAGCCACAGCGACCGGTTCATTCGATCAGTATCAGTCATGCTCGATCACCCCGATGACTTCGCCTGCGTGGATGAGGTCATGAGGCTGCCGCAGGCGCCTGAGCTGCCCTGCGGTCGGGGACGCAATCTCAACGATGACCTTCGCCGTCGAGATCTGAGCGATGGCCTGGTCGGCTTCAACCACAGTCTCATCCTCCGCAAGCCAGGCGATTAGTTCGACCTCTGGATCTTCTCGGAACAACGACTGATCGAGTACGATCGGTGTTTTCGCCAATTCCCCCTCCGCGGCGCCTGCGCTCGTGCGGGAGCTAATACCCTACGACATCACAGTAGGAATCGAGATTATAGAAGTCCAATATAATTGTTATTGTGATTAATACCATCTTGGTATCAATGTGAGCGTAAACTTGCGCCATCTTCGATATTTCATCGCCGTCGCCGAGGAATTGCATTTCGGTCACGCGGCGAAGCGCTTGAACATCGCTCAGCCTCCGTTGAGCCTACAAATCCGCCGCCTTGAAGAAATGGTTGGGGCCCAACTGCTTTTTCGCACCAAGCGGCGGGTCGAGTTAACCGATGCTGGGCGGATCTTTCTGGACGAAGCACGACAGATCATGGATCACGTGGATCGGGCTGTGCTGGCTGCACAGCGAGCCGGCCGCGGAGAAACAGGTAAGCTAGTGATCGGGTTCGTCAACGCCGCGACCTTTAGTATTCTTCCAGATATCCTCCAAGCGTTTCGGACGCGCTTCCCCGACGTGGCGGTGACGTTGCACGAATTGAGCACAGAACGTCAGGTTGAGAGTCTGCGCAGTGGCAGTATTGATGTTGGGTTTCTCCGCCCCCCCATCGACGGCGATGTCCTGAGTCTACTTCCGGTACTGCGAGAGGCTCTGGTTATGGCATTAGAGGAGCACCATTCGCTTGCCGCTCACGCAGCACCCTCGTTGCGATTGTTCGCGAGAGAGCCGTTCATTCTCTTCCCTCGCCGCCTTGGCCCCGGACTCTACGATCAAATCATTCGCCTCTGCCAGCGATCAGGGTTCACACCACATGTCGTACAAGAAACCGATCAGATGCAGACCATAGTAAGCTTGGTGGCGGCCGGAATAGGTGTTGCTTTGGTGCCCGCCTCGCTACAGAATCTTAGACGGACCGGGGTAGTTTACCGGACCGTGCCAGAGTCAAGGCCTATCGTTGAGGTCGCAGTCGCATGGAGGGGGGACATGTTTTCGACAAACTTGCGAACGTTCCTCAACGTAGTCAAAGAACGTTGCACAGCCCGGAGATCTATAACTCTTTGCGATCCGACAAAGATCACCCCAAGGACATCTCGCGACTGCTGAAACGTGTCCGGAACTGTCCCCGTCCCTGTACGGTCGAATGAGCGTTGGTCGAAAATTATGGCACTCACGCGGCGCCTACTTCGTCATTGGCACTCGCGATAGGATGTCCCTTCGTGGCGACGAAGTGTCCGTCGCCGCCCACCGCTCGCACCAACTAGAGCGTCAATTGTGCTGTCTCTAAGATGCCTTCACCTGGCTGACCGAATGTATAGACCGTCTCAAGTCAATATGTCACGCCGACAAAGATGATTTATCCTGCCGACAATACCGAAAGCGTTGTCGATTGGGCCGATCATAGCGGAGTCGAGCGCGGCGTGGTAGTCGGGAGGCCCCGCGCGGCACCTCCTGCCAAGGGTACGACCGACTGGCCGCATGTTTCAATCGGGGGGTGCTCGGCGAGATCGAGGTCGAGGAAACGATACCACAGTGCCATCCGGCGCGCGAAGTCCCGGCTCATGCGCGACGTTCTCGTGCCGGAGCTCACCGAGGAGGCTGAGCAGCGCCCCATATTCCGGTCCTACGCCGGCGCCGATTGGACCCCTCAGGCGCAGCACAAGCGGGACTCTTGCCGTCCGTTGCGACCGCAATCACGAGATCGGTCCGCGATGAATCGTGGGCGCCCCCGGAAGATGCCCGAGGCAGGCTGTCTGATCGGTGCCCCAAGGGTGCCCCAACGGAGGGGTTTTGGACGACTGGCGACTTTCGAAAATCCTGGTATGGAAGGACCGGTCAAGTCCCTTGGTTCAATCCTTCCGGCTTAAGTACCTGATGCGATAGCGCGTTGGTGGTCGGGCATGGACAGCGCGGGTGCCAGGATGCGGCCGTATTGTCGACGGTTGATCACCCTGGTAGTCGCGGGTCACAGGATGCATGCATCCCACCGCATGATAGGGAGCCGTCGGGAGCTGCCTCGCTCTTATTGCGCGCGTTCGGATCGAAACCCTGAGCGCAAAGGGTTTGCCGAGGATTCTCCCAACCGTGGCCCGGTCCTGAGCACCCGCGCTGTCCATCCTCATGTATCGCGCGATGTCGTGAAGGCCACCTAGGCCGGAATCGCCTGCGCGACCGCCCAAATAAACTCCACCAACTCCCGCGCGACGGCCACGGCAGCGACCTGAGGCAGTTTGCCCCGATACACGAGCCGGCGGAACCGCCGATGAAGGCGCTGCTGGGCGGTCCGACTGATGGCGAGGACCGTGGGGGGAAGGCCCGCTTGGCGCTTCTTGAGCGCGCCCCACACGCCCGGCGGATGGCGATAGTGCCAGGCGGCTTGGATCAGCGCGTGGCGGATATGGGCATTGCCGGTCTTGGTAATGTGCCCACGCCAGCGCCGCTCCCCAGAGGAATCCTCGCTCGGCACCAAGCCCGTGTAGCCCATGAGATCGCGCGGCGAGGGGAACCGCCGCAAGTCGCCCAGTTCAGCCACCAATGTGACCCCCGTCAGCACATCCACGCCCCGCAGAGCTTGAAGCGCGGCAATCAGCGGCGCGTGAGGGGTCTGCGCCGCCAGCAAGGTAAGCTCAGCTTCCAGGTTCTCCAAGCGCTGCTCGGCCTGGTCGATCGTGGCGAGGTAATCGCGAAGCACGACCTGCTGACTCGCGTGCGGGACATGCAGGGACTGGAGCCAGGCCCGGTGCGCTTTGCCCCATGCGCGGCCTTCCTCTGGAGCGCGGACGCCGAGGCGCAGCAGGAACTTGCCCAATTGATTGCGGTGACGCAAGACATCGATAGAGGCGTGCCCCCGCGCGCGACTGAGATCCCGCAACGCCTCGTGGGCTTCATCAGGGATCCATACTGGAGTCAGGTCACCGCTGCGCAGTAACCGTGCCAGCTTGACGGCATCGCGGCGATCATTTTTCACGCGATCGCCCGGCTTGCGGGGAATCAAACTGGGAGCCACCACGACACACGCTGCACCAAGCCGGTTGAGCTGACGGGCCACCACATAGCCACATGGCCCCGCTTCATAGCACGCGGACAGCCGCGAGGCAGGACCTAAGCGCTTCACCAGCTTCGCCACAGCTTCAGGGCTGTTCGCTACAGCTCCCAAAGACCGTACTTCACCGTCGCGATCCGCTGCAGCGACATTGATCGACGATTTATGCACATCCAACCCAACAAAGATGGTATCCTGCGTCATGACCGGCCTCCTCTCGTATGAAGCTCTGCGCTGTGCGCAGATCCGCTCGCAGCGTAATCTTCGTGACTGCGAGCTAGGAGACCGGTCCTTCCATCTTATCTTATTTTACTGGAGCCGGCGATCGGATTTGAACCGATGACCTGCGCATTACGAAGCCCCCGCGGCCAACCTCCGACCACGTTCAGACTATTGTCCGAAGGGAGCCGTCGTTAACACAGCCCTGGTGCCCTTCGACACTTGATTACGCGTGCCGTGCGGCACGCTTGCGCTTCCGGCGTGCGGTGAGACTGCTCACCGCGACGGCCCGAGTATGCCGGCGAGGACGGCCACCCTTGCGGCCATTGGCTCGCGCGGCCGCGGCCTTTGCCGCGCTTCGGACAGCCCCGCCCTTGCGCCCCAGTTCGCGCATCCAGCGTTTCGTTCCGAACACGCCAGCGAGAAGACCGGGGATATAGTGGTCGACATCCAAGGACGCCCAGTGGAGCCCCGAACCTGCTCCCTCCAGCTCGATCTTAGCCACTTGGGCGCCCGTTGCCCTCTCAAGGCCCTGAAGATTAGTGCGAGGAATGGCGACATCGACACCAGAGGCGAGACGGATGACAACTTTATCGCTCGATGTGTCATAGTGTGCTTCAATCGCGCGGGGCCGATCATTCTCTTGCGCGCGCGCTTGTGCAATGGCGGCATCGATCTCTGTATTCGTTGTAATGACCCGATCTTGTGTCATCTGTGCATCTTCTCCCACGCGGCCGCAAGGGGCTCAAAATGCTCCGCGGCCACCTCCAGCACCCATCGCACGTCGCTACGCTTCGCATCGCCCGGCCGAATAGAGTCCTTGCGGTCTGCGAGAGCGACCGTTCCGTCCTGTCTAAGCTCCACGATCACCGCAACGCCGCCGTACAGGCCGTGGACGTGGCGACGACCATGATCTTGAGGGTACACTCGAAAGCGAACCCCTCGAGCATGAATCGTGACCACACAAGAATTATACCCAAGCGGCTTCGGTTTGTCGATAGAGGTCAGTCGAACGTCGCCCACAGGGCTTGGCGATTGACCCGAAGCTAGGTGGTTTCACCGGCATTTCTGGCGTGGCGACCGGCGCCGGCAGTCAACTGAAGCTCAACCGGACTCCGCCACGCCAGCGATCGGATGTGACCCGAGGACTTGACGGTACCACTGATGCATCGCCTGCCGGGTGAATGACCACGTGAACGGACGACGTGCGCGCGGTCGACCAGCCGGCGTTCGGTCGTGCCGGCCCGGCAGAGATGCTCAAGAGCGGCGCGCTCCTCGGGGGTGAGCGCGATGACGACCGCAGGTGGAGGACCCTTTCGACGAATACCGATTGCTGGGTCCATGGAAGCTGTGACCTCTGCTGCGACGTATGCTGCGATGAATTTGGAGCCGAGCATACGGGCCCATGGCCGGAACTCCTGGCTTCTCTCTCAGGACTTGGGCTATGGTGCACTAGTGCGAGTGGGCTTCGTGGAGCGGCTGGCCGGCCAGGCGGGCGGTGATGAGGCGGCGGAAGTTGGGGCATTGCAGGATGTCCTCGTGAGGACAGCGCAGGGCGTGGTCGACGGCCTCGCGGGCGGCCCGAGCTTTGGCGATTTGCTCGTCGAGTTCGGCCAGCTTGCGCCGAGCGAGCCGCCGCCACTCGTTCGGCGCAATCGCCCGTGCGGCCATGAATGCCTTCTGCTCGGCGAGCGAGAACCCGACGTCGCGCAGGAGCAGGATGATCCCGACGAGCTCGACTGCCGATTCGGGGTAGCGGCGTTGCCCTGAGATCCTGGCGGGCGTCGGAAGCAGGCCGAGGTCCTCGTAGTAGCGCAGGGCCGAGGGGGCAATCCCGGCGCGACGGGCCAGCTCACTGATGGTCAGCATTGGAGCTCCTTCTTCACCATCGATCGAACATCTTGACATCAAGTGTACTTGAAGGCGTAGGCTGCGGGCTATGGAGACTTGGTCCGCAAGGAGAGATCCGATGGTGCCGAGATTTGCGGAGATAATCGAACCACAAGCACGCCTACGTGGCCAGTTCCGCGGCGCGCTGCTGCGGCCGGGCGAGGAAGGTTACGACGAAGCCCGGCGCATCTGGAATGGTGGCATCGACCGCTACCCGGCCCTCATCGCCCGCTGCGCGGGCGCGGACGACGTAGCGACCGCCGTCCAGTTCGCCCGCGAGCGCGACCTCCTTATCTCTGTTCGCGGCGGCGGGCACGCGGTGGCCGGTCACGCCGTCTGCGATGGCGGCGTCATGATCGACCTCTCGCTGATGAAGGCGATCCGCGTCGACCCGTCGGCGCGCATGGCGCGGGCCGCGGGTGGCGTCCTCTGGAACGAGCTCGACCGCGCCACTCAGCCGTTCGCTCTCGCCACGACGGGCGGGGTCATCAGCCACACTGGGATCGGCGGGCTGACCCTGGGCGGCGGCCTCGGGCATCTCATGCGCAAGTACGGCCTGACCGTCGACAACCTAATGTCCGTCGATCTGGTGACGGCTGACGCCGAGCGGATCCACATCGACGCCGAAAGCGAGCCGGACCTCTTCTGGGGAGTGCGCGGCGGCGGCGGCAACTTCGGGATCGTCACATCCTTCGAGTATCGGCTCCACCCGGTGGGACCACTCGTTCTCGGCGGACCAATCTTATGGCCGCTGGCGGACGCGCCGGAGGTGCTACGGTTCGTCCGCGACTACGCCTCCGAGGCGCCGGACGAGCTGGGCATGACGATGGCCGCCATGCTAGCGCCGCCGATGCCGATTCTGCCCGCAGATCGTTATGGACAGCCGGCGCTGGCCATGATGGTCGTCTGGGCCGGCGATCCGAACGCGGGCGCGCAGGCGATTGCGCCACTGAAGGCGATCGGCTCGCCGGTCGCCGAGTTGGTACGCCCGACGCCGTACGTCGCGCTGCAATCGATGCTCGACGACGGGTCCCCGCACGGCCGGCATTACTACTGGAAGTCGCATCGCGTACGGAGGTTGGCCGATGCGATCATCGACGAGATCGTGAGGCGGATCTCCTCGATCACCTCCCCCTTCTCGCAGATCGTCATGTTCACCATCGGCGGGGCAGTGAGCCGCGGCGACCCGGCGGCAACGGCGGTCGGCGAGCGCGAGGTCGGCTTCGAGATCAACATCGCCGCCGCTTGGCCGCCGGCAGACGCCGACAGCCAGCGCCATGTCGCCTGGGTGCGTGAGGGCTGGGAGGCGATGCTGCCGTTCAGCACCGGCGTCTACGCGAACTTCCTCTCCGACGAGGGCGCCTCCGGCGTGGAGGCCGCCTACGGTGGGCGCTTGCAGCGGCTGACTGCGCTCAAGGACCGCTACGACCCGACGAATGTCTTTCACCTGAATGCCAACATCCCGCCCAGCCGGCATCTGTAACGGCCGCCGGATTGCCAGCGCGTTGCGCACCTCGGCGCTCAGCGACATCACCACCGAGCCAATCGCCCGAGCCGCTCTGATGGGCCCCGGCGTCGCCGACGCGATCGCGTTCCTCGAGGCAACCGGGATCAGGAGCTCCCTGCTCCAAGACGCCGACCCGCCGACGGTCGCCCGGGTAACAGAGGCCGTCCAGTCCGCGCTCGAACCGTACGTCACGCCTGATGGCCTGCTGCTGGGATCCCGGGCTTGGCTCGTCACCGGGAGCAGGCCATAGCCATGAAGCGGGCCGTGATCGCGGCCATCGTTGGTCAGTTTGGTCACCCTCGGGGCACCGTTGGGCGGGTTACCGGCTGGGTCATGGCGTATCGCCCGTCCAACCGGCAGCGCAACCGCTGGGTGGTTTCGTTGCTCGATGTGCAGCCCACCGACCGGGTCTTGGAGATCGGCTTCGGGCCGGGCATCGCGATCCAAGAGCTGAGCTGGTTTGCTACCGCCGGCCACGTCTACGGCGTAGATCACTCGCAGGTGATGGTCCGCCAGGCCTGCAGGCGCAACGCGCACGCTATCCGCGCCGGGCGGGTTGATCTCCGGCGGGGTTCGGCCGACGACCTCCCAACGTTTGGGGAACCACTCGACGCGGTCCTGGCCGTCAACTCGATGGGATTCTGGCCCGACCCCGCCCGGACGCTGAGGCAGCTGCGGGCGAGACTGCGACCCGGGGGGCAGATCGCGATCGCTTCCCAACCGCGTTGTCCCGGTGCAACGAGCGAGACCTCCCAGCGGGCGGCACACCAGATCCGATTACTGCTCGAAGCAGCCGGCTACTCCCGAATCCGCATCGAGACCCTCGACCTCGATCCGCCCGCGGTCTGCGTGCTCGGCGTGAACGACGCGCATGCGGAAAGACGGGAAGGTGAGGGCTTCGGCAGGTCCACTCCGTCACAGGTATCGCGATGGATGTGCTGAGGGCGTGGCAGGAACGTCCACGCGGCGACACGAGAAATCCGACGCCCAGGTAGCCACTCCAGACCCGGCAGACCGTGTTTATCACGGCCCTGCTGTCACAGGATTCGCGTAGGTCAATCAAGTCTAGAACCCTATACGCGCGGGCATGCCCCCTCCGGGACCGGAGGCTAGTGCACCATCATTCACCCGGCAGGCGATGCATCAATGGTACCGTCAACGGACTTCAGCAATGGTGCACTAGGGCGTCGATTTCTTGTTGCGGGCCCTGGACACGTGCTAACGGAGCGCCCGGGTCCGCGCGAGCGCTACGGGCGAGAGGCCGGAAAGGCGCGCGCATTCCCGAGTCAGATGCGGCTGGTCGGTGTAGCCGAGGTCGAGCGCGACCCCTGCCAAGTCGGTCTTGACTGGCATAGCATCGATGTGCGCAAGAAGGCGTTGGAACCGCAGCACTCTTTGGAGAGTCTTCGGGCCATAGCCGACAGCTGCCTGGAAACGGCGCCGGAATTGCCGGTCGCTTAGCCCGAATTCCGTTGCGAGAACTTCAACACGAGCCCTGGGCTGGGCAAGCCGATCGCATGCCTCACACACCAGAACGTCTGGTGGGCCCCAGCCTGCGAGTTCGTATGCAGTCTCCGCCACCAGCTGCATAGCCCTCGACAAATCCAGACTCGCCGGCAGCCGCTGGGCAAGCTCCGGACGGAGGTGGGAAAGGTCGACGCGGCGGTTCAGAAGGCTGTGCAAGGGGATCCCCAGAGCGGGTCCGCCGGCGCCCGGACGAAATCGCGCTCCCACGAGAATCGTCCCCGGTAACAGCGGGGTAGGCATTGGGCCGGTGTCCGGTCCGGCCACATGAGCGACCCGGCCTTTGTGCCAGATCAGGTCCACGCAGCCATCCGGTAATACAAGGGTCGGCGGAGTGCCTTCCGTAGGAACGACACGCATCCACAGACACGCTATTGCCGGTTGCAACGCGTCGGGAGCCGCCCACTCACGGTAACCAGGAGCACAATTCATAGGGTGATTGTCCCCCGAACGTCCGTTTTTTTCAAGACAGCCACCAGCCACCTTGAGAAGATGTGTCATGGCGCCGACCATTGGCGTCAGGAGTGTGACGACGGCAACAGGGCGTGCGGCTCCACTTTATCGACCGTGGGAAGCCCGTCCAGAGCGCGTGCGTGGAGAGTTTCAGGGGAAGCTGCGGGACGAGTACTTGAATGGCACTGGTTCCTGAATCTCGCCGACACACAGCAGACACTGGCCGAGGGCGGACGACCTACAATCGGATCCGGCCGCACAGTGCGCTCGGGTACGTCACGCCGGAGGAGTTCGCGAGGGCCGAGCTCAGACGAGCCGAACAGCTCCAACCCCATGGGGCAGGTCTCGTCATAATTGAGGCCACCAAGTCAAAAGAAACTGATCGAAGCTCTTCAAACGGAAGGGGACAGAGCCGAAATGAAAATTCCGGACGAGGTGGGCAACATCAAGGTACTGTTCATCGCGGGTTTTGGTCCAATCGTCCGTGAGGCAACTGCGAGTCGCGAACTCTACAACCAGATCCTCGGTATTCGCTTCAAAGAGGAGAATGACGGTTACCTCCATACGGAGGCTCTGAGAGGCGCAAAAAGTTTCGCCCTGTGGCCACTTTCGCAAGCAGCGCAGTCCTGCTTCGGAACGGATTCTTGGCCCAAGGATATTCCTGTGCCACAAGCGTGGCTTGAGTTTGACGTTGACGATGTCGAAAAGGCAACGGCAGAGTGTGAATCTCGAGGGCTTCGAATGCTCGTCAAAAATAAGAAAGAACCGTGGGGCCAGATTGTCAGCCGCTTCATCACGCCGGAAGGATTGTTGGTCGGAGTCACATTTACTCCATTGATGCGAAAAGAAGAATAGCGTGAGCTTCGAACGATATGGGTGTGGTAGTTCAGCGCGCTTTCGATGATCCTCGAGCGCCGAACAGAGAAGGGTCGAAGAGCTCCAACCCCTGACGTCCTCCCCAAAAGGTAAATTTTGAACCCGGGACTGGACCACCTTTTGGGGAGGACGTCAGCGTGGCACGTTCACTGGTATGTTAGGCTATCAAAGAGATAACCATGATCGTTCACGAGTTGCAATCCGGACCGATTTCTGTGATCGATTACCGCTGTGCCCTCAAACCGGGCGACCGGCCGTTAGCCGCAGTGCACCGGGCCGTCACCGTGGCGTACGTACGACGCGGCAGTTTCGCCTATCACGCCCGCGGGCAGGTGTCCGAACTTGTAACCGGGTCAGTGCTGATCGGCCAAGCAGGCGATGAGTATGTCTGCACGCACGAGGACTCGTTCGGCGACGAGTGCCTTGCCTTCGAATTTTCCGCCTCGGCAGTCTCGGCGATCGGCGGCCGACGGTGGTTCGGCCGAGCGAACGGCCTCCCTCCGATCGGGGACGTGTCGGTGTTCGGCGAGCTTGCGGTCGCCGCCGCGGACGGCCACAGCGATATCGGCCTGGACGAAGCGGGCCTGCTACTGGCTGCGCGCGTCGCACGGACTGTTTGGCGTGAGAGCCCCCGTGCCTTGCAGGCAACGCCTCGCGACCGCCGGCGCGCCATCGAGGCAGCGTACTGGATCGACGCGCACTCGGGCGAAACGATCGACCTTGAACAAATCGCGCGGGAAGCCGGATTGAGCATGTTCCATTTCCTGCGCCTGTTCACCCGCGTTCTCAGCCTGACACCACACCAGTATCTGATTCGCGCGAGGCTGCGACACGCGGCACAACTGTTGGCCGCCGGGGCGACGTCGATTACGGAAGTCGCCGCCGACGTCGGGTTCGGCGATCTCTCCAACTTCGTCCGAACGTTCCGGCGGGCGGCCGGCGTGTCCCCCGGAGAGTTCCAAAGGGCCGCCCGGGGAGGCCGCAAGATTTTCCAAGACCGCCCAGTCGCGGTCACCGTATACTCCCATGCATGAGCCGACGGGCGGAAACACCTCATAGAGATCTGGTAGAACGCTACGTGGCCGTCTGGAATGAAGACGATGTGGGACGACGGCGGGCGGCGATTCGAGAGATTTGGCCGGAAGACGGCGAGCATGCCTCGCCGTCGTACTATGTGCGCGGGTACGAGCAACTCGAGGAGCGGATCACGCGGACGCACACGCGATGGGTCGCCGCCGAAGGGTACCGGTTCCGCGTGCGAGAGGAGCCCGCCCAGCATCACGGCGTGCTGAAGTTTCGCTGGGAGATGGTACCGCAAAGCGGCGGAGCAGCCCGATCCGCCGGCACCGACTTTCTCATCCTCGGCGATGACGGCCGCGCGCGGGCCGTGTATCAATTCCCCGATGCCTGACCGCGCAAACAGTTGCCACGCCAATCCGAGCGCGGGACCAACGGCCTTCGTGCGGCGTCCCGGCACGCCGGCATTCGAGGGCCTTGCGGCGGCCCCGCAGTCCAAGACATCCCCTCAGATAATGGACACCGGTGCGTTGCATGAGCTGATCTTGCCAGTCCTACTGATCGGTACTTTCATGTCTACGCTCGACTTCTTTATTGTCAATGTCGCGATCCCGTCGATGCAGCACGACCTCGGCGCATCACCAGCTGCGATCGAATGGGTTGTGGCCGGTTATGCCCTGGCATTCGGTTGTGGCTTGGTGACCGGGGGACGGTTGGGTGACCATTACGGGAGGCGCCGAGTACTATTCCTGGGGCTTCTCCTCTTCACGATCACCTCGACCCTTTGCGCATTAGCACCTAATCCGGCTGTCCTTGTCCTTTCGCGCATATTGCAGGGTGCTTCCGCCGCACTACTCAGTCCGCAAGTGCTTGCCATCGTCAGTACAATCTTCGCCGGTGAGGCGCGCGCCCGGGCGTTTCAAGCCTACGGTTTAACGCTGGGTATCGCGGCCGTGTTCGGGCAACTGATAGGCGGGCTGCTCATCCAGGCGAACATTCTCAATCTCGGGTGGCGAACCTGCTTTCTTATCAATGCTCCCATCGGCTTTGCCGCCATGGCGCTTGTTCCGAAGGTCATCCCGCAGTTGCGGCCACCTACACACAGCAGGTTGGATGTCGTTGGGGTCGGCATACTGAGCGTGGCGCTCCTCGCGCTTCTGTGGCCGCTCATTCAAGGACAACAGCGCGGCTGGCCCATATGGGCGTTGCGAAGTTTCCTGGCCTCGCCGCTACTCCTCATTGTGTTCGCCGCCTGGGAACGCGCCCTGAACAAGCGAGGGGGCGCTCCAATGGTCAATCCGGCCCTCTTTGAGGAGCGGGCGTTTACCGCAGGGCTCTTGACCCAGTTGGTGTTCTGGATGGGTATTGCCTCGTTCTTCCTCATATTTGCCTTGTACATGCAGCAAGGCCGCGGCCTGAGTGCCTTGGAGGCTGGGGCGACCTTCATGGCGATTGGCGGAGGTTACTTGGCTACATCTCTTATCGCAACGCGCTTGGCACGGCGGCTCGGCCGGCAGGTCGTCTCAACTGGCGCGCTTTTGATGGCCGCCGGCCTCGGCATATTGTCGTTGACAGTGCTGCCGGGTCGCGTGCCCCTCGGGTGGCTCGTGCCCGGCCTGATCTTCGAAGGTGCCGGTATGGGGATTGCTCTGGCCCCGCTGGTTTCGATCATCCTGGTCCGTGTCATGCCGGAGCATGCCGGAGCCGCATCCGGTGTGCTGACGACGACCCAGCAGATTGGCAACGCGTTAGGGGTCGCCGTTATCGGGGCGGTCTTCTTCCGGGCGCTGGACCCAACCCGTGCCGCGGGCTACGACCTTGCGTTTAGTCGATCCGTTGTCGCGTTGCTGGTTATCAGCCTCACGGTAGTCGGTTTCGTTCAACTACTGCCCCGTAGGCACGGAGAGTTGTGATCACGACCGTTCGGCGTACATCCGCGTCGTTCGGCATCGGGCTTTTTGTCCTAATCGCGCTGCAACCGCTCGAGGGGCTCCGTTGAGCGCTGGCCAAAGTGGCGAGGACAGCGACCAACTCGAGATGGTTCGCAGGGTATCCGATTTCTTCAGCTTGAGACGCCAACCCTCAGGTAGCCGGTCGGTGATGAGGGCGCGGAGAAGGAAGTATCGAGCCCACGACCCGACTCACCATGTCGGTCACGTGCGAATCCACGCCACAGTCCTACCGACCCGAGCGGGGCAGGAGCAGCTGGCTGGAACGGTGCTACGGGCGGGTCTCTTGGAGAGGTGAGCGCCGATCAGCCGCTTGCTGAGAAGCACCTGAGCCTGTTCGCTGACCGTTCGTTGAAAACTGTCTTGAGAAGATCCACTCAAACTTATCTCGGAAAGATCGTCGGAATCCCTCATTTTCGTGGCTCTCCGGGAAACTGGCCGAGGCGGACTGTCTGAACGGTGCCCCAAGGGTGCCCCAACGGAGGGGTTTTGGACGACAGGCGGTTTTCGAAAATCCTTATTTTACTGGAGCCGGCGATCGGATTTGAACCGATGACCTGCGCATTACGAATGCGCTGCTCTACCGCTGAGCTACGCCGGCCCGCCTGACAACCCGGAGTATACAAGAGGATCACGGACGGGACAATCGAACGGCCTCAAACTGCCGCTACAGGGGCTATGGGCAGCCTCGAGGGGCCCGGCGCGCCTCGCCGGGGCCAGACGGGTTGGTGGGTCTAAGATCGGCTCGCGCCGGCTGACTTACGGCGGGATCGTGCCTTCTTCCGCTTTCTGCTCTTGGCGAGACGGGCCTGCACGCCGAGCATGGCGATGCGGTATCGTTCCTTTGCGCTGAGACGCCTGGCGCGGGCACGGCCTCCTTTGCTTCCGAGTTTTGCCCAAATGCTAACCAGTTTCTTGCGTACCCTCCTGCTGACAGGCCGCGGCATCGGGCGAACTCCTGTGACCCCCGCGCTCATTTTACTTGGCGCGCCAGAGGCGGTCAACATGCCGAGGGCGCAAAGAGGCAAACGCGCGCGAAAACGCTACAGACCTCAAGATGTGATCCGCACCGGCCGCGCGGCGGCGTGCGCAGAAGGGAGTGACAACTGGGTCCCTACAGGGCGGGCTCGCCGGGGGGAGTCTTGCCCATCTTCTTGGCGCGACGCGCTTCGACGCCGAGCATGGCGATGCGCCGACGCTCAACAGCCGAGAGGCGAGCAGCTCTCGCCTTCCCGCCCTTCCGTCCCAGTCGTACCCAGATGCTGCGCTTTTTCTTGGTGGTGCTTTTCGTTCTCTTCTTCGCCATCAGCAAATACTTACCCATTCCGTCCGCCGTTGACAAGACTCGAAGTGATGACTTAGCCGCTAAGTAATCATTTCGGCGGGGAGGACTCGTCACGTCCGCCGGCGCATTGTACCGCGAGTGGTGGTCGCCTGGAGGGGAGAAGCACCGCCATGGCTACGGGGGGCTCGAATTGGTCCAACACGCTGCTGTGCCGGCGGCGGGACTTCGGCGGTGTGGCGTGCGTGGCGCTCACGGGGGAACTGGACCTCGCGACCGTCTCGACGCTGTCGGGACAGATGAACGCCGTCGCCGAGACGGAGGACCACCTGATCCTGGATCTCGGCGAGCTCCGTTACATCGATTCGACCGGCATCAAGGCGATGCTCGACGCCCACCGGGCGTTCGCGCGCCGGGGACGGCGGCTCGCGCTGGCCGCTGTCTCTGCGATGGTCCTCAAGATTCTGCGCGTGGTCGGCGTCGACAAGATGATCCCGATTTTCCCGACCGTCGACGCGGCGTTGCGGGACCTTGGGGGAGACGGGACATCGACACGCGCGCCGTAAGGCGGTGACGTGCCGAACAACCGTGGGCCGCGCGCGCCGTCGAGGCGCGCGCGGCCCACGCACACTACCCTTCGCGCCTTACCGCCGCCAATGTTCCATCAACAGAAGCACGCCCGCGATCAGCGCCACGTAGCTCGTCAGCCGGCCGAGAGTGAAAAACAACCCGAACGGTTCCAAACCCACCAAGATGAGATAGATTGCGAGCAAAAACATCCCCCAGTTCGAAACGCGCATCCGCGCCCTCCGTCTATGACGTGCCCATTCGAGCCGGTGAGAGGTTACCATCCCATGGCATAGCCGTTCCGGCGGGGATCGGCCCCGCCCATCATCCACCCGTCCTCGCGCACGACGATGCCCTGCGCGCCGCCGACGCGGACCGACCAGTCTTCCAGCACCTCGAGGGCGTACCCGCGGGAGGCGAGCGTCTTCCGGACCGATGGGGTGAAGCGGCTCTCGATCAGCAGGGTCTTGGGCGGCATCGGGTCGCCGACGTCGTCCTTCCACCGGAATCGCGGCGCCGCGATCGCGTCCTGGATGCCGCGGCCGAAGTCGATGAGGCCGACGATCATCTGCGCCGTGGTCTGCGGGATGCCGTAGGAGCCCGGCGTGCCGATGAGAAACACGAGCCGGCCCGCCCGCGCGGCGTGCGCCGGGCCGAGCGGATCGATGCCGAAGGACTGGGCCGAGGACATCGGGGACTCGCGCACGCCAAACGCGTGCGTCGGGCCCGCGGGCGACTCGCGGCGCTTCTCGGGCGCGATCACGTTCTTGTCGCCCGGGATCAGCGTGCACCAGTGGTGCCCGTTGTTCAGCACGATCCCGGTGTCGCCGACCACGACGCCGCAGCCGTAGCCGCTCCCGATCGTCTGGGTGATGTTGATCGCGAGCCCGCCGGCGTCCGCGGCGGCGAGGTGCGTCGTCGACCGCTCGGGAGCGCGGCGGGCTTTGCGGATCCGGGCGCGCACCGGCCGCCGCCCGCGTGAGGCCCGCGCCGGCTTGAGGCGGCGGCGGACCTCGGCGGTCAGCTCGGCCACCCGTTCGTCGGAGAGCATCCACGCGATCGGCACGTCCACGAACCGCGGATCGGCGACGTGGGCGGCCGCGTCCAGGCGGGCGAGGCGAATCGCCTCCGCGGCGAGCGCAAGATAGTCGGGACCGAGCGGATCGAGCCCCGCCACGTCGAACGCCTCGAGGACGCGGAGCGTCTGCAGCACCTGGACGGCGCTGCTCGGCGGCGGCGTGGTCCGGATCTCGTAGCCCCGGTACCGGGCGGCGATCGGGGCCTCCCAACGCAGCGTGGCGGGATAGTCCCGCAGATCGGCCCGCGCTATGAGCCCGCCCTGCGCCCCGAGGTACCCGCTGATCGTATCGCCGATGCTGCCTTCGTAGAACGCCTGCCACCCGTCGGCGGCCAGGGTTCGCAGCGTGGCCGCGAGCCCGCGCTGGCGCAGGATCTCGCCGGGCAGATACGGCCGCCCGCGGTTGAGGTACGTGCGCGTCGCGTCGGGGAACGGCAGCAGCCGCTGCACCACGGCGGAGGTCCGCGCGTGATCGAACGCGGTCACGGGCACGCCGCGCTCCGCGAGCTCGATCGCCGGCTCGAGCACCTGCGCAAACGGCAGGCTGCCGTACTCGGCGAGCAGGCGGGCCCACCCCGCGACGTTGCCGGGCACCATGGCGGCGAGAGGACCGAGATCCTGGGTCTCGACCGTGAACAGATCGGGCCGCACCGCGCGCGGGCTGCGGCCCATGAAGTTCAGGGTGCGCGTCTCCCCGCCGGGGAGCGACACCACCGCGAGCCCGATGCCCCCGACGCTCGAGAAGTACGGCTCCACGACCGTGATCGCCGCGGCCGTCGCAATCGCGGCGTCGACCGCGTTGCCGCCGGCCGCAAACATGCGCAGCCCGGCCTGCGTCGCGAGCGGGTTGGCGGACGCGACCATGCCGCGGCGTCCGGCAGCCTGCGGCCGCACCCCGAACTCCGACGCGCCACAGCTGTACGCCACGCCCGCACCTCCACGGAAGATGATGACGCCGCAGGCATACAAGCCCGGGCGGCCTGCCTCTTGGGCCTGCGGCGTGAGCCGGAATGCGACGGGGCAACGGCGCGAACGCGCGCCGGCCTGTTGGCATTTCGATCCGCCCGGGGCGATTCCTGGCGGCGCGGGGAAGGGACGGAGGACTCCGGATGCTAAGTATTAGGGTCGTGGTTTGACATGCCCAGGCTCCTCCGGCCATAATGGTAGGGTTGAGCCCATTGAAGCACATCGTATGCTCGGCCGCCGCGGAGGAGTGATGGAATGGCTCTGACGCTGATCGTGGCCAACCTCCGCTCCGGCGGCGGACGCGCGCGTGACGCGCTGCCCCTTGTCACGAGCGCCCTGCGACGCGCCGGACGCGAGTACGACCTCATCGTGACGCCGACCGGCGATGCAACGGCGTCGCTGTTGGCGTCCGCGCTGCACTCCAGGGCCGACGAGGTCGGGCAGGTGGTCGCGCTCGGCGGGGACGGCACGATCAACGGCGCCGTCAACGGGCTCATCGCCAGCGGCGCGGACGTCCCGCTCGGCATCGTGGCCTGCGGCACCGGCAACGAAACCGTGCGCTCGCTCGGGCTGTCCAAGAATCCCCGCAAGGCGATCCAGACGCTCCTGCGCGGACGCGTGTGCCCGATCGACGTCGGCGTGGTGAACGGCCGGTACTTCCTCAACACCTTCGGGCTCGGCGCGGACGTCGAGGTGGTCAAGATGACGAACGCGCTGCGCGCCCGCTATCGGTTCGCCCGCAACCGCTCCGTGTACTACGTGGCGGCGCTCATGCTGCTGTCGTCCGGCTTCGAGCCCTTCAACGTGGAGATCGAATCGGACGGGCGGTCCTTCAGCGGACGGGCGCTGATGATCGCGGTCGCCAACGGCCGCATCTACGGCGAGCGGCTGCTCGCGCTGCCGTCGCCGAGCCTCACGGACGGGCTCCTCGACGTCTATCTCTTGCAAGAACTCGCGACGCGGCGGTTCCGCAAGACCGCGCGGCTGCTCCGGCGCCTGCCGGTGCCCGAACTGAGCGTCCAGCGCTGCTCGCAGGTGTCGATTCGCCTCGACCAGCGGCGCGAGGCGCAGGTCGACGGCAGCCTCGCGGGGGCGGCGAGCGCGTTTACGCTGTCGCTCCTGCCCGCGCGCATCGCCGTGATCCACCCGACGCCGCCGGCGCTGGTTGCGACACCGGTTCTCACGACGGTGCCGGCCGGGAGCCTGGCGGGGCGCGCGTAGGTCCGAAATGCGGCTCGCGATCCTGTCCTGCAATTACGGCGGGGGGCACAAGCGCGTCGCGGAGACCGTGGCCGCGGAGTGGGAAGCCCGCACCGGCGGCAGCGCCGAGATCGTCGACTACTTCGCCCGCTTCGTCCATCCCATCTTCGACGCGTTCACCAAGTTCTCGTACATCCAGAGCGTCCGCCGGGCGCCGGGGTTGTACGGGCTCTTCTACAAGCTCACGGGCGAGATCCGCCCGGACTCGACGATCCAGCGGCTCATCAACCGGATGGGGATGGAGCGACTCGGCCGCTACCTCGCCGAGACCCGTCCCGACGCCGTCTGCTGCGTCCACTGCACGCCGGCCGGGACGATGTCGGACCTGCGGCTGGCCGGACGGACGACGGTCCCGTGCCTCACTGTCATCACCGACTACGTCACGCACAGCCAGTGGATCCATCCCGGGGTCGACGTCTATTGCGTGCCCAACGAGAACGTCCGGGACGGCCTCGTGGCGCGCGGGATCCCCGCGGAGCGGATCGTCGTCTCGGGCCTGCCGGTCGAGCGCAAGTTCCTGCGTCCGCTCGACCGCGCGGCGCTGCGTGAGGCGTACGGGCTCGGGCGCGGCGCGCCGGCGGTCCTCGTGATGGCGGGGGCCTACGCGATGCTGGGCGGCGTGCTCGACGTGGTGCGGGTCCTCGCGGAGTTCCCGCAGCCGATCCAAGTGCTCGTCGTCTGCGGGTACGATCGCGGGCTCGCCGACCAGGTGCGCGCCCGCACGGCCGGCTCGCCGCATCCCTTCCACGTCGTCGGGTACGTGGACACGGTGGAAGAGTTGATGACGGTCAGCGACGTGCTGATCACCAAGGCGGGCGGCGTCACGGTCAGCGAAGCGCTCGTCAAGCGGCTGCCGATGGTGATCTACCGGCCGATTCCCGGCCAGGAGGAAGGCAACACGCGCTTCCTCCTGGAACGCGGCGCCGCGCTCGCGCCCCGGACCCCTCAGGAGCTCGTGTCCCACCTCGAAACGCTCCTCGGCGACCCGGCCCGCCTCGCCGCCATGGCGGACGCCGCGGACTCGCTGGCACGGCCGGACGCGGCGGAGATCGTGACGGCACAGCTCGCCGGTCTGCTGTCCCTGCATCGCGAACCGGCGGAGACGTCGCTCACGATCCCCCAACCGGCCCGGTGACGCCCCGCAACGAAACAGGTCTGCTGGCCCTCACCATCGCGCTTGTCGAGTTTGTCCACGGCGCGCTGCTGCTCGTCCTCCTGCCCACCATGCTCACGATCCGCTTCGGATGGGCCATGGGGACCACGGGGGCCGCGGTCTCGACCTACTTCTTCACCGAGGTCGCCCTCAAGCTGCTGGCCGGCTGGATGGTGGACCGGATCGGCACGCGGAAGATGTTGTTGTGGGGATTCTGGATCTACGTCGGCGCGTTTGCCTGGCTCGTCTACGCGACGCACACGTGGGAAGTGTTCGTCGCGCTCGCGGCGATGGGAGCCGGCGCGTCGCCCCTGTGGCCGGCGGCGCTGACGCGGCTCACCCGCGGCGCGGCGCCGAAGGTCGGGCGGGAACTCGGACGCGTCTTTTCGACATGGTTCCTCGGCGGCGGCCTCGGCATCGCCGTCGCGACCCTCGTCAGCCGCGCGCAGCATCCGATCTCCCTCCGGCTGTTCGTCCTGCCGCTCCTGGCCGCGGCCATCATCGCGCAGCGCATCCCGGCCGAGCCGCGGGAGCTGCGCGCCGGGCCCCGGACGTCCCCCCGCCGCGCGCTCGCCGAGATGCTTCGCTCGCTCGTCATGCTGGCGGCGAGTCTCGTGCCCCAGATCATCGCGGCGGGCATCCTGATCCCGATCATGGTGCCGTACCTCGAGATCGTCCGCGGCCTCGACGAACGGGAGTTGCTGCTGCTGCTCCTGCTCGGACCCGGCATGGGCCTGGCGCTCATGACCCACGCCGGCCACCTCGGCGACCGGCTCGGATGGCGGCGGACCTACGCGCTTGCGCTCGGGAGCGTGGCGGTGCTGCTCCTGCTCATCCCCTTCTGCAACACGCTGTGGCTCCTGGCGCTCGACTTCGCCGCGATCGGCGTCGGCTACGCCTTCGTGCTGCCGGCGTGGAACAGCATCCTCGTGCGCCTGCTGCCCCAAGACGTGCGCGGCGCCGGGCTGGGGTTCGCGATGACGATCGAGGGCATGGGCGGCGTCGTCGGGCCGCTCATCGGCGGGCTCCTCTGGCAGTGGGCCAATCCCGCATCGCCCTTCTATCTGAGCGGCGGGCTGCTGCTCGTGGCCGCCGGGGCCTCGACGCGCTGGCGGGTCGACGCGGCCGAGCCGTAAGTGACCTGCGAGCTGCTCGCCGAACCCGCCCCTCCGCCGGCGTGACCGGCGCCGCGCGCAGCCTCGCCCGGCACTCGACGCCGTGACGGGCGCCGCGCTCGCGCTGATCCTCGCCGCCGCCGCCGTTCACGCCACCTGGAACCTGATCGCCAAACGCACCCACGGCGGCGCCGTGTTCCTCTGTCTGTTCTCGCTCGTCGCGGCGATCCTGTATCTGCCGCTGGCGATCGCCGTCGTGCTCTGGCAGCGGCCCCAGTTCGGCCCGGTGCAGCTCGTCATGATCGCCGGCACGGCGGTGCTGCACAGCGCGTACTTCCTGCTGCTGCAGCGCGGGTACCGGCTCGGCGACCTGTCGCTGGTCTACCCGATCGCGCGCGGCACCGGCCCGATCCTCACGACCGCGGCCGCGCTCGTATTCTTCGGCGAACGGCCCGGGCCGGCCGCCCTCGCCGGCACGGCCCTCATCGCCGGCGGGATCATCCTTTTGACCATGGGCCCCGAGGCGTTGCGGCAGCGCCACGCGCGCCAGGCGGCGGCCTACGCGCTGCTGACCGGCGTGTGCATCGCCGGCTACTCGCTGTGGGACAAACGCGCGGTGACGACGTTTGCGATCCCGCCGGTGGTGCTGGACTGGGGCGACAATCTCGGGCGCGCCGCCCTGCTGGCCCCGGTCGCGCTGGCCCGCCGGGCCGGCGTCCGGGACCTGTGGGCGCGCAGCCGGCGCGAGATCCTCCTCGTCGGCCTGCTGAGCCCGATGCCGTACATCCTGGTGTTGACCGCGATGGTGTTCACCCCGGTGAGCTACGTTGCCCCGGCGCGGGAAATCAGCATCCTGGTGGGCGCGCTGATGGGGACCCGCCTGCTCGGCGAAGGCGACGCGCCCCGCCGCATCGTGGCGGCCGGCGCGATGGTGGCGGGCCTCGCAGGGCTCGCGCTCGGGTAGATCCGCGCTACCGCCGCGCCCGGCCGGTCCGCTCGGCCTGCCGCGCCACGAGACGCTCGATGGTGGTGCGGGTCAACCAGACCTGCCGCAGTTCGACGCGGCGCCCCTCAGTGAGGCGCCGGCGGCCCTCGGGATGGTAGCGCGCCAGGAGGAAGCGCTCCCACCAGGTGAGCCACCATCGCGTGAACGCCGGCAGCGGGCGGTGCTCGAAGCCGGCACGCTCCGCCTCGGCCCAAAACAGGCTCGCGCCGCAGATCGCTTGGATGTCGTGATATTCCGGCCGGTCCCGCAGGTCCTCGGCCAGCGCCGGAAGCAGCCGGAACACCTCCCGCCGGAACCGGAGGCCGGGCCGGCCTTCGTCGTGCAACCGCGCCGTCCGCTCGTTCTCCATGTGGAACTCGCCGACCGGATCACCGGGGTTCACCACGGTCCCGTCGCCGAAGACGTAGCGCGGTCCGTGATGGCGGGCCAATTGCAGCTTGAGGATGTAGCCGCCGGCCCCGATTTCCCGGATGTCGAACCGGCGCTCAAACCACCGGTTGACCCACGCGACCCAGTTCACCACGCGGCCGACGGCGCCGATGCCGGCGGCGCGACGATTTGGCGGTTCATGGCCCTATATTCGCGCCCGTACGGAACGGACCTTGCCCTCGATCGTCGACGGCGCGTCGCGGCGGTCGTCGAGTTTGATGACCGTGGAGAGCCGGCGCGCGCCGCGCGCAAACAGCGCCCCATGAATGTCGCCCACGAGGCGCAGGAGGGCCGCGAGATCGCCCTCGACGACCGTGTGCATCGCGTTCAGCTCGTACCGCAGCCCGCTGCGCTCGATCACCCGGACCGCTTCGGCGACAAATTCGCCGACGCCCGTGGACGCGGTCCCGATCGGCGTCACGCTGATCGCCATGATGGCCATCCCGGCACCTCCGGCCCCTCAGTTAACGGCGCCCCGTAGGCTTGCGTCCCCTCAAACGGGTTCCCTCCCGGCGGCGGCGAATGCTCCGCGGGGAACACACGCATGGCGGACGACGGCACGCGCACGCCCACCGGCGACTCGGACCGCCTCCGGCGGACCAAGATCGTCGCCACGCTGGGCCCGGCCAGCGAATCCGAGGCGGTCCTCCGGCGCCTCCTCGCCGCCGGCATGGACGTCGCCCGGCTCAACTTTTCTCACGGGACGCGCGCGGAGCACGGCCGCACGATCCGCGCGCTCCGGCGGCTCGCCCGCGAGGCGGGCGTCCCCCTCGCGATCCTGCAAGACCTCCAGGGCCCGAAGATCCGCGTCGGCCGGCTCCCGTCGCCCGTCGACCTCCGCGACGGGACCACGGTCGCCCTCACGGCGGGGCGGACGGCGGGGGGCGGCCGCATCCCCATTCCCTTCGCCGGCCTGGGGCGCGTCGTGCGCCGCGGATCGCGCATACTAATGAAGGACGGCACGATCGAACTGACCGTCACGGGCCGGCGGGGCTCGGAGATCCTCTGCCGCGTCGTCCGCGGCGGGCTCCTGGGCGAGCATCAAGGCGTCAACCTGCCCGGCGTGCGGCTCCGCGCGCGGGCGCTCACGCCGAAGGACATCGCGGACCTGGCGTTCGGGCTCCGGCACGGCGTGGACGTGGTCGCGCTCAGCTTCGTGCGCACCGCGGCGGACCTCCGCCACGCACGGCGCGTGCTGCGCCGCCTCGGACGCGCCGTCCCGCTCGTGGCGAAACTCGAAAAGGCGGAGGCGATCGCCCACCTCGACGAGATCGTCAACGAGGCCGACGCCGTGATGGTCGCCCGCGGCGATCTCGGGGTCGAGCTGCCGGCCGAACAGGTCCCCCTGCTGCAGAAGCGGATCATCCGCCGGGCCAACGCGCGCGGCATCCCGGTCATCACCGCGACGCAGATGCTAGAATCGATGGTGCGGGCCGAGCGCCCCACGCGCGCCGAGACTTCGGACGTGGCGAACGCCGTTCTCGACGGGACCGACGCGGTAATGCTGTCGGCCGAGACCGCCGCCGGACGGTTTCCCGTGCAGGCGGTCGAGACGATGGCCCAAATCGCGAAAGCCGTCGAGCGGGGGGCGCGACTCAACGCCGCGGGGCGGATCGGCGCGGGCGGCGGATTCGCGGGGGGCGCGCGGCGCCTGCCGCGGCCGAGCGTCGCGTACTCGATCGGCGCGGCGACGCAGGCGCTCACGGAGGATCTCGCGGTCGCGCTGGTCGTCGCGCTGACGACGACCGGCCGGACCGCCCGCCTCCTCTCCCAGCGGCGGCTGCCGGCGCAGGTGCTCGCGTGCACGGAGGACGAGCGGGTCGCGCGGAGTCTCGCCCTGTGGTGGGGCGTGACGCCGCTCGTCCTGCCGTTCCAGCGGAGCACGGAGATCATGATCGGCGTGCTGGACCGCGAACTGGTCCGGCGGCGGCTGGCGGGCCGGGGGGACATCGTGGCGCTCGTCGGCTCCATGCCGCTGATCGCCCGCGGCCGCACGAATTTCGTCCACGTACACCGGCTCGGGTCGCGCCGCGCGCCGGGGGAAGATTCCGCGGCCTGGTGACGTTCCAGGGACTGGGGTGACGCATCCGTGACAACCGACACGCGCAGCGACGGCATCCGAAACGTGGTGATTCTGGGGTCCGGCTCGGCCGGCCTCACCGCGGCCATCTACGCCGCCCGCGCGGCGCTCCGCCCGGTCGTGGTGGCCGGCGGCCAGCCGGGCGGGCAGCTGACGCTGACGTCCGAGGTCGAGAACTTTCCCGGGTTCGAGCACGCGATCATGGGTCCCGAGCTCATGGAGACCATGCGCCGGCAGGCCGAGCGGTTCGAGGTCGAGTTCGTGGACCACGACGCGACCGCGGTGGATCTCCGCCACCGGCCGTTCGAGATCACGACCCACTCCGGCGTCCTCCGCGCCCGCGCCGTCATCGTCGCGACCGGCGCCGGCACCAACTGGCTCGGCCTGCCGAACGAACGGCGCCTCGTCGGCCACGGCGTCTCCTCGTGCGCGCCGTGCGACGCGTTCTTCTTTCGGGGCAAGGAGGTCGCCGTCGTCGGCGGCGGGGACTCCGCGATGGAAGAAGCGCTGTTCCTGGCCAAGTTCGCCGACAAGGTCACGATCATCCACCGCCGGGACAAGTTCCGCGCGAGCAAGATCATGGCGGCGCGGGCGCTCCGCAACGAGAAGATCGGCGTGCGCTGGAACACCGTGGTCGAAGACATCCTCGGCGACGGGGCGGTCACCGGCCTGCGGCTGCGCACCAACGGCCGCGTGGAGGAGTTCCGGGCCGACGGCCTGTTCGTCGCGATCGGCCACCATCCCAACACCGAGCTCTTCCGCGGCCAGATCGAGCTGGACGCCGCCGGCTACGTGGTGCTGCACGGGCACACGATGACCAGCGTCAAGGGGGTGTTCGCGGCCGGCGACTGCCACGATCACCGCTACCGCCAGGCGGTCACCGCCGCGGCGTTCGGCTGCATGGCGGCGATGGACGCGGAGAAGCACCTCGAGGCGCACCACGAATGAACGAGGCGCTCTGGGAGATCTACCAGCAGACCTGCCAGGACGAGATGGTGCCGCTCGACGAGTTTCTCCGGCGGCTCGCCGCCGGCGAGTGGGGCCCCTACGCCAAGGACGACGTGCTCGCGCTGCTGCAGGAGCTCGAGAGCATGATGCTCGCGAACATCCAGGTGAAGGCGCACGAGGGGCCGCGGTTCGCCGAAATGGCGGAGACCGTGAGCGAACAGACGCAGGCCGAGTTCGAAAAACTCACCGCGTTCGTCGAGGAAGCGTTCCGGGACCGCTGAGGCGCCGGGTGGAGCTGGACGGCCTTGTGGCGGTGGTCACCGGCGCCGGGCGCGGCCTCGGGCGGGCCATCGCCGAACGGTTCTTCGCCGAGGGCGCCCGGGTCGTGGTGTGGGACGTCGATGGCGACGCGGCCGCGGAGGCCGCCGCCCGCCTGGACTCCCACGGTACTGCGGTGCTCGGCGCTCCGGTCGACGTCACGAGTGAGTCCGCGGTGGACCGGGCGGTGTCGGAAACGCTCGCGCGGTTCGGCCGCCTCGACGTGCTCGTCAACAACGCCGGGATCTCGCGCCACCGGCCGATCGACGAGATGACGGTCGAGATGTTCGAGTCGGTGATGCGGGTGCACGTCACGGGTACGTTCATCTGCTGCCGGGCCGCCGTACCGGCAATGCGGCGGCAGCGCCGCGGCAAGATCGTCAACGTCTCGTCCCTCGCCGCCCGGACGGGGCGGCCCGGCGTCGGGGTCAACTACGCCGCGGCCAAGGCCGCGATGATCGGCCTGACCCAGACGCTCGCGAGAGAGCTCGGGGACGCCGGGATCTACGTCAACGCGATCGCGCCGGGCCCGATTCTGACCGACCAGACGCGCCAGTACGCCCCGGAGCTCTTCGCCGCGTGGAACGCGGGCCGCGCCGTGCCGCGGGACGGCACGCCGGCGGACGTCGCGGACGCCGCGCTGTTCCTGGCCTCGCGCCGATCGGACTGGATCACCGGGGCGACGCTCGACGTAAACGGCGGGATACTGATCCGGTGAGTCAGCCGAGAAACCGCCCGTTGCGGTAGATCACCTCGCCGTCGGCGAGCGCCTCGGCCCCGCCGGCCCGCAGGTCGAGGATCATGTCCCAGTGGAGGCCGGAGACGTTTTTGCCGCCGGTGTCGGGGTACGCGGCCCCGAGGGCCATGTGGAGCGTGCCGCCGATCTTTTCGTCGAAGAGAATGTTCCGCGTAAACCGCGGGATCTCGTAGTTGAGGCCGAACGCGAATTCCCCGAGCACCCGGGCCCCGGCGTCGATGTCCAGCATCGACCGCAGAAACTCTTCGCCCTTGTCGGCGCGCGCGTCGGTGACCCGCCCCTCCTTGAACGTGAGGCGGATGCCGGCGACTTCGCGGCCGCCGTAGATCGCCGGAAACGTAAAGCGCACCGTCCCGTTGGTCGCGGTCTCGACCGGGCCGGTGAAGACCTCGCCGTCGGGAAAGTTGTGCTCGCCGGCCGCGCTGATCCATGTCCGGCCGGCGACGCCGACCGTGAGGTCCGTGTCGGGGGCCACGATGCGAATCGTCTTGACCGTGCCGAGCCGGGCACAGACCGCCGCCTGCTCACGCTCCACCCGCTCCCACTCCGCGACCGGGTCGTCCTTGTCGAGGTGCCCCGCCGTGTAGACGAAGTCCTCGTACTCCCGAAGGGACATCTCCCCTTCCTGCGCGTCCGCCTGCGCCGGCGCCTGGGTGAGACACCAGCGCAGCTCGTGCCTGGCCGCCCGCTCCATGAAGCGGCTCATCAGGTCGCGCATCGCCTCGCGGCGGAGCCGCATCCGGTCGGGCGGCACGCCGGTGAGGGCGCGCGTGTTGTACGCGCCGAGGTACCGCAGCTCGCAGTCGAGGGTGTCGACTTCGCGCCGGTCGAGCTCGGACACGAACCGCAGCTGCTCGTCGGTCGCGAGCTTGTAGTACGCTTCCTCGATGCCGTCGACCGTGCACCGCACCGCCGGGTGGCCGCCGGCGAGGAGCACTTCCCGGTACGCAGCGGCGATGTGGGGCGCGGCGAGCGCGGTGCCCCCGATCCGGACGAGGTCGCCCTTCCGGACCTTCATCGAGTAATGGACGAGCACGCGGGCCAATTTGTCGATCCGGGGATCCGCCATGCGATGCCGCTTCCGCCCCGACGGGAGCGCATCCTCCGCCCCGCGCGGAGCGCGGGGCAGGCCCTTGCGCGGGGCGCGGGGAGACCATGCGGAGCGTGGGGTCACTTCACCTCGAGCACGCCCCGCATGCCCGCCTCGCGGTGGCCCTCGATCGTACAGGCGAAGACGAAGCGGCCCCGGCGCCGGGGATAGAACTCGATCGACGCCGTGCCGGCGGGCTCGACCCGAACGAGGGTGACGCCCTGGACCTCCGCGAGCGTCGCGTCATCCCAGATCCGCGCCGGGAGCGCGCGCAGGTAGTCCGCCTGGAACTGGTGGGCCAGCCTTCCGCGATTCGCGAAGACGAGGCGAACGGGACGGCCTGCGCTCACCGCGATCACGGCCGGGCGAAACACGAATTCGGCCGTCTCGACGCGCACCGTCTGGGCCGAGGCCGGCAGGGTCCCGCCCGCGACCGACGCGACGGACCGGGCGGACGCGGCGGCGGCCGTCGACGGTGGGACGGGGCACCAGAAGGGCGCGCCTGCGACGAGGGCGGCGAGGGCGGCTCGACGCCAGCAGCGGGGAAGGGCGCGGCGCGCCCTTCCCCGGCTTCCGTCACTCACGGTTGAACGGCGTCAGCAACGGGTTGAACTCCCCGAACACCCCGCCCGGATTCGGATACCAGATCCAGACGTGGAGCGTCACGAGCGGCGGATGCCAGAACGCGAAGGCGGCGCCCGTTTCGGGATTCTTCTTGGCGCACATGACTTCCATGCCGGACGGGAGGAAGGATCCGTCCGCGTAGTGGCACGCAGCGCCGAAGGAGCCGTACCGGACTCCGCGGAGCGGCGGCGCGGCCGGCGTCTTGGGCCATACCCACTCGAGGGCGACGAGCTGCCAGACGCCGCCCTTCCGGACGTAGACCAGAATCGGCGGCTTCGTAACGTCGAACCCCTGGATCTTCGGATTCAGAAAATGGTAGCCCATGTTGGGAATCATGGGCGTGATGATCGTGTAGCCGTCCGCCTCGGCCCGGGCCAGATCCGTGGCGTACTTCGCCGTCGCCAGCCGGGCCGCGGCGAGTTGCGCGCCGACGCCACTGTCCGGCGCGGATTGCGCCGTCGAGGCGGCGAGTCCCACGCTCCAGACCGCGGCCGCGGCCAGCATCAGAGTACCCGTCCTCCGCACACGTCTCCACATTGGCGCGCCTCCTAGACCTCCGCCGTCGTCGGGTCGATGGTCGTCAGGACCGCCGACACGCGGTTGGCGGGGAACCCACCCTTCAGGGCGTGCTCGCGCACCATCGCCTTGTTCGGCGCGACGTACAGACAGTAGATCTTGTCGTCCGTGATATAACTGTGGACCCATTGGATCTCGGGGCCCATCTGGTTCAGGACCGCGCAGGACTTCTGAGAAATGGCACGGAGCTCGTGAGGCGACAGCGTGCCCGCGCCGGCGAGATCGCGCTCGATCACGTACTTTGGCATGCCCGGCATCCCTCCCGTTGGCGTGGTCGTGGCAGGACCACTATAGGAAGGGACGGGGCCCGAGGCATCGAGGAAACCCCGTAGCCGGTACGTATCTTTGGGCCCGAAGGCGGAGCTACGTGGCGGCTACCGCGGCCCGACGGGCTTCGTCAACCCTCGCTCCGCCGCCCACGCGGCAATCTGGGCCCGCGAGCCGAACCCCAATTTGTTGAGGATGTTCTGCACGTGCGTTTCGGCCGTGCGTTCCGCGACCACGAGCGCGGCGGCGATCTCACGATTGGTCAGGCCTTGCGCGACCAGCCCGGCCACCTCTCGCTCCCGCGCCGTCAACGCGCCGGCCTCGCCGGCGGGCCGCCCGGCGCGGACCGGAGGCGGACTCCCCGCCGTCGCGGCCAACGCAAAGTCCACCGCCTGCGCGAGGGTCATCGCGCGGCCTTGTGCGCGGGCGGCCGCGAACCGCGCATCTCCGAGTGCGGTGCGCGCCGCCGCAGTATAGCGGTCGTGTTCGGCGATATCAGACCACAGCGGCAGCTGGCCGCCGAGACTCTCAAGCGATGCCTCCGCAGCACCGAACAACGCGGCCGCGTCCTCATACGCCCCGCGTACGCAGGCCACGCGCGCCAAGCCGTCGAGGCACTCGGTAATCACCCCGGGCAGCAACAGGACCGCCGGCGCCCCGGATCGCCCCTCCAGAGGCTCGCGGGAATCGACGACGACCGTCACGATTTCCGCGTTTCTGCAGAGTTGCAGGCTCTCCGAATAGTAGGCCGCGGCGCGTTCATCGTCGCCCCGGCGGAGGGCCAGGTGGCCGAGGTTGCGGAGGGCCGTAGTGATGTTGTTGCGGTTCCCGGTCTGCCGGGCGACGGCGAGACTCTCCTCATGGAGCGCCCGGGCCCGGTCGTAATCGCCCCGCATCACCGCAAGACTCCCGAGGAACGACAGCGCCTCGACCGTCCACCAGCCGTCTTGGAGCGCGCGGTACAAGGCGAGGCTCTCCTCGAGCAAGGGCGCCGCGCGATCGACGTCGTCTTCGACCATCGCGAGGATCCCCAGCCACAGAAGGCAGCACGCCTCCCCGGAGCGATCCCCGACCCGACGAGACACCGCCAGACCTTCCTCGCACCGCGCCCGCGCGCGCAGGCGATCGCCCTGCCGATACGCCAACCGCGTGGCGCCCACGAAGACCTTGGGCAGGAGCGCCGATGCCCCGCCCGCCCGCGCGAGCACCGCTTCGAGCCTCGCGCGGCCTTCGGTCCAGTATCCCACGATGTGCCAAAACCACTCCAATGCCCGGACGAGCCGGACCTCGGCCTGCTCGCCGTCCGCACCCGTTCTGGCACAGTCCAGCGCCGCCAGGAGGTTGTCGTGTTCGGTCTCCAGCCGCCCCAACCAGAGTGCTTCATGCGGCCCGCGGAGACCCTCGTCCGCCTCTTCCGCCAAGGCGAGATACCACGCCAAATGCCGGCGGCGGGTCCGGTCCGCGTCGTCCGTCCCCGCCGACCGATCGCGGCCGTACTGCCTGACGGTTTCCAGCATCCAGTACCGGGCCGCCCCGTGCCGCGTCTCCGCGATGACGAGAGAACCGTCGACGAGCCGGCTCAGCGCATCGAGCACCTCGGCCCGCTCGACACCGTCGCCGGCGCACACGGCCTCCGCCGCGTCAAGCGTCCACCCGCCGGCAAAGACGGACAACCGGCGCAGCACCGTCCGCTCGCGCTCAGCGAGCAGCCCGTCACTCCACTCCATCGTGGCGCGCAGCGTCTGGTGCCGGGGCAGGCCGGCCGCGCTTCCCCCGGTCAGCAGCCCGAACCGATCGTCGAGACGCGCCGCGATCTGTTCGACGGACAGCACGTTGGTGCGCGCCGCGGCCAATTCGATGGCCAGCGGCATCCCGTCGAGGCGGTGACACACCTGGGCCACGGCGGCCGCGTTGTCGGGCGTCAGCGCGAAGGCCGGGTCACCGGCCCGCGCCCGCTCGACGAAGAGCCGGACGGCTTCGGACCGTTCCACCTCGTCGACGGATGCGGCGCCGGCAGGATCCGGGAGCGACAACGACGGTACCCGCCACAGAGTCTCACCGGGCACGCCGAGCGGAGTCCGGCTCGTCGCGAGAATCCGGAGATTGGGACAGCTGCGCAGCAACCGGCCGGCGAGGTCCGCGCAGGTCTCGGCGAGGTGTTCGCAATTGTCGAGCACGAGCAGGAGCGACTTGGACCGCAGCGCCTCCACTAGGGTCTCGTCCACTCCGCGCCCGGGCTGCTCGGGGACGTCGAGCGCGGCCGCCGTGCGCTGCGGGACGAGCGCCGGGTCGGCCAGCGAAGCGAGCTCGACGATCCACGCGCCGTCCGGAACACTCTCAACGAGCTCGGTCGCGACACGCAAGGCGAGGCGCGACTTGCCGGCGCCCCCGGCGCCGATGAGCGTCAACAGGCGCGTCCGGGAGACGAACGCCTTCACCTGCGCGATCTCTCGCCGGCGCCCGATGAAGGTCGTCAGTTCGGCGGGCAGGTTATGCGGAGCGGGTCCGGTTCCGGAGGAGGTCATGCGGAGTCCCCGAGGGAGACGAAACGGCGGAGGCGTCGTGACAGACGGCCGGAGGGCCCTGTCCTCGGCGGACAGCGCCCTCCGGGTGAAACCCGGGTAAAACGCGATTTAGCGCTTCTTGCCCTTTTTGGCTGCCTTCTTCTTAGCTGCCATGAAACGGGGCCCTCCTTTCGATTTTTAGTGTCCAGGGGGGCCACTCTGCCCCTCGGTTTACGCACATACGACAGTCGTTACTATTTTCCTGCTGGGAAACCGAGAAAATTTTCAAGAAAAGGAGATAACGCGAGGGTCCGGGCCTTGAGGCCTTGGAATCGAGGGAATCTCCCCGGCCCGCCCTCCACTTAGCGGGTTGCAAGTTCGCGAGCAAAACCCTTCCGAACGGGCGTCCGTTGCGGCCTGGCGAGCGTTCCGCACAGCGGAACGATAGCCCCGTCTCACCCGGACGCCCTACTCCGCGCCTCGGCGCTGAGAACAATTCTCACAGCCGGCGCGGACGTTTCCCGCCGCCGGGGGGACGGACCGCGGCCGCAGTGAACCATCCCGCATGAACCGAGGAGCGCTCACGGCCGGCGCCGCGTTCTTGACGGCGATGCTGATAGCAACCGGCGGGCCGGCGCCCGCGCCGGCCGAGACACTGCTCGTTGTATCCGCCGGCGGCGCGGTGCGCTCCGCCGGCGATGCGGACGATTCAATCGAGCGCATCCTCGGCGTCTACCTTCAACAGGCGATCGAACTCGCGACGGTGGGCACACGCACCGTCCTGCTGACCCGCATGACGAGGTTCCGGCGGTGCGGCCGCGGCCGGGGCACGGCCGACGAGTTCAACGGCCATCTCGTCGAGGTCGTCGGCCGCGAGGTGCCCGGCTTCGGCTTCGTCGCCGGTCTCGTCAACACCGTCGAAGGATGTATGCCCGAATCGGCCGGGGAGCATGACCACGACCGGTAGGCTCTCGGATTTCCGCCGCGTCGTCTACGACGTCCTGCGGCGCGTGCCGCGCGGCCGCGTCGTCACGTACGGACAGCTGGCGCTGCTCGCCGGCCGGCCGCGCGCCGGCCGGGAGGTGGGATGGATCGCACACGAGGGCGGCCGCCGCCTTCCCTGGCGAAGAGTCGTGAACCGCTTCGGCGGCCTCGCATCCGGGTACACGGGCGGCCGCACCGGCCACAAACGGGATCTCGAAACCGACGGCGTCCGGGTCCGGCGGGACATGACCGTGGATCTCGAGCGCTATCAGTGGTGGCCGGATGACGCGCTGTGCCGGCGTCTCGGGCTCCGCCTCGAGACGCTCGCCGCGCTCTCCGCGGCCCGCCGACGCGTGGCCGCTCCGCGGCGGCGCCGGAGGCGCCCGACACGGAGCGGCCCGGGATCACCTCCGTAACCGCCGGGGCGCGTGCCAGCCCGGGTCCCATCGGACGGCTGCCCGAGCCGAGATCAACCTCGCACCGTATGTCCGGCCGCCATCCTCCGCCTGTACTGTCTTAGTGGATGGCCTGAGACGGGGTGGA
>DASYZR010000134.1 GCA_035945995.1 bacterium | reverse complement strand
GATCGCCCGGAGCGCGGCCCGGCGGCTAATCTTTCGTGCGCGAGACGATCCGGCAGACGCCGAATGATCCATGCTCTCCCCCTTCCACCCCAGAACGTGCCATGATGTCCTTCGAGCGCGGTGCCACGCGCCCCTATGCCGGTCCCGCCGCGGCGCGCGCCGCGACAAAAGTTGAGCGGCAACAATCTTCCGGGCCGCCCCCGGCTCGGCGCCGTCAAGGCCCCGGGCGCCGGCGCACCGAAGCCCTCGCCCATGATCGCTTTGCTTGATGATCGCGTCCCCGGCACGCTGGATGAGCTGCTGCCGCGACTCGAGCGCGAGACCGCCCCGGGCGCGTCGGTCGAAGCCTGGCTGTTCGAAGGGGTGACGCGGCGCCGGGCGGCCGAGCGCCGGCTCGGAAAACGCGGAATCGCGGCCGTCCTGCGCAGCGCCTACAAGCCCCTGGTCCATTTCTTTCTCGAGGAGGTGGACGCCGGCACGCTCCGGCGAGTCACCGTCCGTTACCCCGTTCACGAGCGGGCCCACCCCAAGCGCTTCCTCTTGGAGGCGTATCCCCTCGCCGCCCTCCTCCCGGGTGTCGAGACGGCGTTTGTCGAGGGGCAGGACCGCGGCCATTACCACGTCGACTTCGAACGCCGGACCGGAGAGCGCGACGCGGTTCGTGTCTTTGCCCCGAATCGCGTGCGGGAGGATCACCTCGGCGCCCCGGTGCTGGCGCCGTCGGGCTGGCTGCGCATCACCGAACCGGGCACAGGCGACGTCCGCACCGACGAGCCGCTCGTGACCGAGTACGAGACGATCTTCCGGCGCGCCCTGGACGCCGTGCGCGCCTACGACTGGGGGACGACCGAGCCGTACTTCGACCGGCTCGTGATTTCCGCCGAGATTCCGGACGTGGACCGGCCTCTGCCGTTCGGCGAAGAGTGTCTCAGTACGTGCGAGGCGCTCCACGAGGATCTGTATTTTTCGGTCCTGGAGTTCTTCAAGCATCGGGCGGGCCGCGCCGTGACCGACCGGACGGCGCAGCCCGGGCAGGTGGTCCCCGACATCCGGCAGGCGGCGTCGGCACCGCTCGTGCGCGTGACGCTCGATTCCCCGGCCGGCGACGGACCGGTCCCGGGGGCTCCCGCCGAACCCGCCCCCGCGGACGGCCGCCGGGGCCGCCGCATCGACGAGGCCGATCGGCCGTTGGAACTGCCGGAGATCATGGACGAGACGGCCGCCCTCGAGGGAGGGCCGATCGCGGCCCGCTCGCGCCGGGGACGCCCGGTCCTGGGCGTCTACCGTCCGGGACGGCACCCCGCGATCGTCGTGACCGCGGGCCAGCATGCCAACGAAACCACGGGTGTGGTCGGAGCTCTGCGCGCCGCCAGCCGCCTCGCCGAGGATCCCGACGCCTCGTTCGCGGTGATCCCGCTCGAGAACCCCGACGGGTACGCGCTGCATCGCCGGCTCTGCGCGATCAATCCCCGCCACATGCATCACGCGGCGCGCTACACCGCGCTCGGCGACGACCTGCAGTCCCGGTCCCGAGCGCCCTGGTACGAGAAGGCGGCCCGGATCGAGGCCCAGCGTCTCAGCGGCGCCCGCCTGCACATCAACCTCCACGGCTACCCGTCCCACGAGTGGACCCGGCCGCTTACCGGCTACCTGCCCCGCGGCTTCGAAACGTGGTCGATCCCGAAGGGCTTCTACGTGATCCTGCGCCACCACGGCGAGTGGGCGGCGCGCGTGCCGGCGCTGCTCGACGCCCTGACCGCGCGGTTGGCGATGATCCCCGGCCTTGCCGAGCTCAACCGCGCCCAGCTCGCGGCGTACGAGGCGCACACCGGCGAACGGCCGGCGCCCATCCTGCACGGCATTCCCTGCCAGATCACCGAGGACGACGAGGCGCCGTTTCCGCTCGCGATCATCACCGAGTTCCCCGACGAGACGATTTACGGCGAGTTGTTCGTGCTCGCGCACGCCGTCCAAATGGAAACCGTGCTGGCCGCGGCGGAGATCTACCGGGGCCTGTCGCCCGCGTAGGCCGCCGGACCGGACGGCGGCGTGCGCGACAGGGGCGCGTCCCCGAGGCGCCGAATGGGGCGCGCGCGATGGACGCACACGACGGCCGGCGCGATCCCGTGTATGTCCGCGAGGTGTTGGGACCGCGCTATGCCTTCGCCTGCCGCGAGGAGTTTCCGTACCTGCGCGACGTCCTCGTCGCCCACGTGCTCATGCTGCGGCGCCAGGGGATCCTCGACGCCGGCGTCGCCGGCGACACCCTGCGCGCCCTCGCGTCGCTCACCCCGGACGCGCTGCCGCCGTACGATCCGCGGTGGGAAGACCTGTACTTCGTCGTGCACCACCACGTGGAGACGGCGACCCGCGGGCGCGGGGACTTCCGGCTGGCCCTCAGCCGGAACGACGCGGGCGCGGCCGTCGCCCGGCTCATGCTGCGCGATCAGACCATCGACATCGTCGAGGCGGCCGACGGCCTCCGGGAGGCGGTGATCGATCAGGCCGACCGCCACCGCGCCACGCTCATCATGGCGCACACGCATCACCAGCACGCGCAGCCCACGACCGCCGGACACTACCTGCTGGCCGCGGCGGCCGTGCTCGCCCGGTGCGCCGACCGCTACCGCGCCGCGGTGGATCGTCTCGACCGCTCGCCGCTCGGCGCGGTCGCCCTGACCACGACCGGGTTTGCGATCGACCGGCGCTACGTCGCGGCGCTGGTCGGGTTCGCCGGGGTGGTCGAGAACAGCTACGACGCGGTCGCCGCGGGCGATTACGTCACCGAGCTCGCCGGCTGCCACGCGACGCTGGCGACGAGCCTCAGCCGGATCGTCTGCGACCTCCTGTTCTGGGCGGGCTCGGAAGTCGACGGGCTGCGCCTCGCCGCGCCGTTCATCCAGATCAGCAGCCTCATGCCGCAGAAGCGCAATCCCGTGGCGCTCGAGCACGTGCGCAGCGCGCTCAGCCGGATCCTGGGGACGAGCGCCGGCATGTGCGCGTCGTCGCACAACGTGCCGTTCGGCGACATCAACGACCCGGTCGAGGATCTCCTCCCGCCGCTCGCGGAGTCGCACCGGGAGCTCACCGGGGCGCTCGAGCTGCTTGGGGCGGTGATCGCCCAGGCGGCGATCCGCCCGGACGCGTGGACGCCGGCGCTGCGGGGCACCTTCGCCACGAGCACCGAGCTCGCCGATACCCTCGTCCGGGAGGGGGGGCTGCGGTTTGCCGACGCGCACGCCGCGGTCGCGCACCTCGTCGCCGGCCGGCGCGACCGGGGCGCGGATTTCCAGGACGTCACACCCGATGAGGTCGCGGCGGCCACGGACGCGGCCGCCGGCCGGCCGGCCCGGCTGCCGGCGGCCGTGCTCGCGGACGCGCTCGATCCCGCGGCGTTCGTGGCCCGGCGCGACGTC
>DASYZR010000133.1 GCA_035945995.1 bacterium | reverse complement strand
CTCGATGCTGCTCGGGTATCTGCTCGGGGCCCTGTCCGTGCTCGGGACGTACAAGAGCTACACGGCGCTATCGCTGCTGGTCGCGCTCGCGGCGCTCGGCGTTCCGGTGACGGACACGGCGTTCGCCATCGTGCGGCGGTGGCGCAACCGCCGGCCGATCTTCGAAGCCGATACGCAGCACCTGCACCACCGGCTGCTGGCGCGGGGGCTGACGCCGCGTCAGACCGTGTTCGTGCTCTATCTCGTCACCGGCATTCTGAGCGCGGGCGCGCTCATGCTGAGCGGCGTCGGCCGGTTCCCGGTCATCGCGATCCTCGGCCTGCTGCTGGCGGCTCTCGTGATCGGCGCGCGGAAGACGGGGCTGCTCGCGCCCGCCACGGACGAGGGCATCCTCCCTGCGGGGGGCGTCCCGCAGCCGGCGGCCGCCGCCGGTCCCGTCGTCGCGGCCCCCGCGGCCGGCTCGGCTCTCGACGCCTCGGCCGCGGGCGCCGGAGCGAACGCCGCCAGCGCGGACCAGTGAGCCCGTCCGCCCGGACGGTGCTCGCGGTGCTTGGGACGCGGCCGGACGCCGTGAAGATGGCACCCGTCGTGCGGGCGCTGGCGGGCCGCCCGTCCGAGTTTGCTCCGGTCGTGCTCGCGACCGCCCAGCACCGCGACATGTTGGATCAGGTCCTCGAGGTCTTCGATCTCCGTCCCGATTACGATCTCGACATCATGACCGACCGGCAGTCGCTCGCCGACATCTCGGTCCGCACTCTCGCCCGGATCGACGAGCTGCTGCCGCGAATCGCGCCCGACCTGGTGGTGGTGCAGGGCGACGCCGCGCCCTGCTTCTTTGGGGCGCTCGCGGCATTCTACCGCCAGATCCCCGTGGCCCACGTCGAGGCCGGGCTGCGCACCGCGGACAAGTACCAGCCCTTCCCCGAGGAGATGTACCGGCGCATGGTGTCATCACTCGCGGATCTGCACTTCCCGCCGACGGCGACGGCCCGCGCCAATCTCGAGCGGGAGGGCACGCCGCCGGAGCGGATTCTCGTGACCGGCAATACCGTGATCGACGCGCTGCTGGACGTGGCGCGGCGCGGGGTCCCGCCCGCGGATCCGGGGCTGCGCGGGCTGCTGGAGGCGCCGGGGCGGCGCCTGCTGATGACGACGCACCGGCGCGAGAACTGGGGCGAGCCGCAGCGCCGCATCTTTACCGCGACGCGGCGGCTCTTGGACGAGTTCGAGGATCTCGCGCTGATCTTCCCGGTGCACCCGAACCCGGTCGTCGCGCACCCCGCCCAGGAGATCCTCGGCGGCCACCCGCGCGCGCACCTGTTCGCGCCCTTCGACTACACGACGGTGGTCGCCGTGATGAAGTCCGCGACGCTGATCCTGACGGACTCCGGCGGGATTCAAGAGGAAGCGCCGGCGCTCGGACGGCCGGTCCTGGTGCTGCGGGAGACGACCGAGCGTCCGGAAGGGATCGCGGCCGGCACGGCGCGGCTCGTCGGCACGGACGAGTCGCGGATCGTCGCCGCGTCACGAGAGCTGCTGACCGATGCCGGCGCGTATGCGCGGATGAGCCGGGCCCGCAACCCCTACGGCGACGGCCACGCGGCCGAGCGGATCGTGGGCGCGCTTCGGCACCACTTCGGATTCGCGCGGAACCGTCCCGAGGAATTCCAGGTTTGACGGTCGACCCGATGAACCTGCGATATTTGCCTGGGGTTACCGCGCTTGGAACCTACAGCCCGAGGGCGGCCTCACTGAGGTGGCGTGCGGCGGCCTGGAGTCGCGCCGTCCAGAGGCCTACGTCGTGCTCACGGCCGGCTCGGAGCGCCTGAAATCGCCGGTGGGCGGCGCTGACGGCTTCGTGGGCAGCCTCCAGGATCGCGATGTCCTGACCCGACCAACTCGCGGTCAGCCCGTTCGCGTACAGACTGTCGAGCAGTTCGGCGATCCCCAGTTCTGCCATGGCGAGCGCGCTGGCCGGCGTAGCCGCCACCAACGGTCCATGCCCGTTTGTCTCGGACCCGCTCGCAACCGCTCTCGCGATGACGCTCATCGTGGTGGCTCCTCAAGACCGTATCGTCTGGCATTCACCCACCACCGACGTTACGCGATGCGCGATCGATAAGCCACTACCCAAGGGGGTAGTTGGCGGGTAGCGAAATTATCAGGAGGTTTACCGATGATGCGATATGCTCCGCGAAGTCGGTCTGGAGGGGCCTCGGCGCCGCGGTTCCTTCCGAGGGGTGGACCATGAAGACGTCGAGGCGGGTATGCCGGTTTCCGTAAAGAATTCTCAATTGATTTACGACGCGTTGAAGGCGTGTGGAATCCGGCTGGTCTCCGCCCTTCCTGAGACCTGGCTCGTGCACCTCATCCGGATGGCGGAAGATGACCCGCAGATGATCCTCGTCCGTCTCGCCAAAGAGGAGGAAGGAGTCGGCATCTCCGCGGGCGCGCATCTGGCCGGAGCGAAGTCGGCGATGCTGCTGCAGAACCACGGCTTCCTCCAGAGCGTGAACGGCATCGTTTCATTGGCGCGTCTCTACCGGATTCCGCTCTTGATGCTGATCAGTTACCGGGGCGAGTTGGGCGAGCCCGATCCGTGGCAGACAGAAGGTGGCGGGGTGACCGAACCTGTGCTGCGGGCCCTCGACATCCCGTACGAACGATTGGAAGAGCCGACCCACGTGACACGCCGGATCAAGAAGGCGCAGACGCTGGCGGAGTCCTCGCTCAAACCTGTTGCGCTCCTGCTGTGCCGGGACCTGATGTGGGAAGAATGACGGCCTGGCCGGGGGAGGCATGATGCTTCGCATCGACGCGTTGCGCGCGATCTACCCGAGCCTGGAACGGTGCATCGTCGTCACGATCATGGGAGCCGTTTCGGCGGAGTTGCAATCCCTTGGGCACCGGCCGGGATTTTTCTACCTTCTCCATTCCATGGGGCTGGCTTCCTCCATGGGCCTCGGCGTTTCGCTGCTTCGCCCGGAATTGCAGGTGGTCGTGCTCGACGGGGACGGCTCGATCCTGATGAATCTCGGCGCCCTCACGACGATGGCCCGCTATCGCCCGCGCAACCTCGTCCACGTCGTGTTCGACAACGAGAGCCTCCTCTCGGTCGGCGGGTTTCCCACGGCGACCGCCACCGGGACGGACATCGCCGGGATGGCCGCGGCCGCCGGTATCCCTCGTACGTCGACCGTGCGCACGGTCGCCGGGTTCACCACCGCGTTCGAAGATGCCCTGCGGGCGAATGAACTGACAACCCTTGTGGCCAAGGTGGAGGCGAAGGGGCCCCCGTCGTTCTTGACCGATCTGCCCATGCTCGAGAATCGCTTTCAATTCCAGCGCCACTTGAGGAATCTGCGCGCCGGTCAGGGAGATCGGCGGTGCGGCGAAGCCGCGAACCGGTGGGGAAGGAGCAGGGGAATGGCGAGCGTGTTGACGCAGTTGGTTCAGGAGCTCAGGGGAGGGCAGATCCGGATTGTGGACCTGACACAGCCGCTTGGACCAGAGACGCCGGTGATCGGACTACCGCCCATCTTCGCGCCGTCCCCCGCGTTTTCCCGTGAAGTGATTTCTCGGTACGATGCACGCGGACCCGCCTGGTATTGGAACACCATCCACCTGGGTGAGCACACCGGCACGCACTTCGATGCGCCAGTTCACTGGGTCACGGGGAAGGATCTCCCCGGCAACGCCTGCGATACGATCCCGGCCCACCGCTTTGTCGGCCCGGCCGTGGTGATCGATGTGGCGGGCGAAGTCGCCCGGAATCAGGACTTCCTGGTGACGCCTGAACACATTGCGGCATGGGAGGGACGTCACGGGCGGATTCCCGCGGCGTCGTGGGTGCTGATACGCACGGGCTGGAGCAGCCGTCGCGATCCCCAAGAGTTTCTCAACGTGGGGCAGGACGGCCCGCATGCCCCCGGCCTCCACAAAGCGGCGTCCGAGCTCCTCGCGAGAGAGCGGGATATCCTCGGAGTCGGCGTCGAGACAGTCGGGACCGACGCCGGCCAGGCCGGAACGTTCGATCCACCCTTTCCCAACCACACGATCATGCACGGCGCCGGGAAGTTCGGACTGACGAGCCTGTGCAATCTGGATCAGGTCCCGGTCACCGGAGCGGTGGTGATCGCGGCCCCGCTGAAGATCGTCGACGGAAGCGGGAGCCCGGTCCGGGTTCTCGCCCTTGTGCCCGCGTAGCGTGATTAGATTCCGCCGGTCCGCCCAGCGTGGGAGTACAGGGCAAATCGTACAGCCTCACTCGGATGGGAGGCTGCTTCTTCGACGATTTCGAGTACGAGTTCATGAGGGAGCCGCCCCGTCTCACGCGCAAGCCGTCGAAAATGCTCGACGGCGCGAGGGGAGAGCCCTAACGAGCGCAACCTGTTGAGTGACGCTTCGAACTGAGCGCGGTTCCACCCGCCCGCGGGAGACGTGTCCCGCCGTTCGTGACGCGACTTGATCCGAGACATGCCTGACCCCCGGGCCCCCAATCGTTGCGTACCCGGCTCACAGGGTTTTCTATCACTCGATCTCCTCACATGCACTTGTGTTGTCGATCGACCCTGTTGCCGGACGATCGTTTTGCGCATGACTCCGTGTTGAGTGATGCTCTCCTTCGCCGCAGGTATACGGCCAACGGCTCTGAATACCTTAGGTCCCTGCCACCCTGTGGTGACTCAGGGAGGGAGGGTTCGCCTATGCGGAGGTCGAGACATGGCGGCGATCCGGGTTCTGCGAGGGCTCCTCCAGATGGTCATGTCGCGATTGCGTGGTCTTCGATGGGGCTCGCCTGGGTCCGGCGGAGACGCGGGAGCGTAGAGCGGGATCACGCAGAAACCCCGCGAAGGTCACCGCCGAATCTCGTCGACAGACAAGGCGTCCCGGCGCCCGGCGCGACGGGCCGGGAACCTCCCGAGGCGCCTCCACGTTTGACAGTCAAAGCCGGCCGCGCCTATAATGGGGCGGCTGAGAGGTGGTGTGGGCATGCGCCGGGTGACCGGTGTCGCGGGGATCGTGCTCGTGGCGTTAGTACTGGCCGGGACCGTCGGTTCGGCGCAGAATGCCGCCAACGTCGTGGTTCGCTCGGGCATTTCCGGTCAGGTGCTGCCGCTAGAACTCGTCGCCGTGGGCCAATCGGTCAAGCTCGGCGATACGCTCGTGTTCGTCCGCACCTCAACCGGGAGTGCGATCCCGGCTGCCCGCGCCACGGCCAACGGCAAGATCATCCAGGTGATGGTGCGCGTTGGCGACTTCGTGAACATCGGCGATGCGGTGGCTGTGATCGAGGCCCAGTAAGCGGGCCTGGAAGTACGGCGTTGAGCTAGAACGCCCGGGGCGTGTGGCGAGGGGGGCCTACCCCCTCGTATTGTTTGTAGGGCCGCGCCGCGCCCGTGCGACAGACGGGAGGGGGACGTTTGGGTCACGCCGTGTGCAGCGTGCGCAGCAGGGTGCGTGCGGTCGCAGCCGTCGCCGCCATCGCGTTCGGCGTGGCCGTGTCCGCCCTGCCCCCGGCCGGCGCCGATCCACAATCCGTATTGCCGCTCGCCGCCGTGCATCCCGGCATGCACGGGTACGGTCTCACCGTCATCCACGGCACCACCATTCAGCGGTTCGACGTCAACGTGCTCGGGGTGCTGCGGGGCGCGCCGGACACCGATCTCATCTTGTTCCGCGCCGGTGGTCCGACGATCGCGCAGGCCGGCGGAACCGCGTCGGGCATGAGCGGCAGCCCGATCTACCTCAACGGGCGGCTGGCCGGGGCGCTGTCCTACGGCTATCACTTCCCGGGTCCCGACGCCGACCTCAGCCTCGCCACGCCGATCGAACAAATGCTCAAGATGCTCGGGACGCCGGCCGTCCAGGTACTGCGGCCGCGCGAGTATCGGAGCGCCGTGCCGATCGTGACGCCGCGCGGTCCAGTCCGGCGCATCGTCGTCGTGGGATCCACGGCCGAGGCGGCCGCCTATAACGCGCACGCCCCGGCCGGGACCGCCGCGGTCGCGCCGGTCGCCGTGCCGATGACCGCCGCGGGCGTGACCCCGGCGGCCATGCGGGTCCTCGAGCGCACGTTCCGGAGGTTCAACCTGGTGCCCCAGCAAAGCTACGCCGGGCGACGGACCTTCACCGCCCCGCCGATCGAACCCGGTGCCTCGCTCGGCGTCGAATTGGTGCGCGGGGACGTCGAGGTGGGCGCCATCGGCACCGCGACGTACCGGCGCGGCAACATGGTGCTGGGGTTCGGACACCCGCTGTTGAACGCGGGCACCGCCTCCCTGTTTCTGACGACCGCCTGGATCGACACGGTCGTGCGCTCCCTCGACTTTCCATTTAAGGAGGGGAGCTTCGGCCCACTCGCCGGCGCGCTGACGCAGGATCGCACCGTCGGCGTCGGCGGCGTGCTGGGGCGATTTCCGCGCACGTTCGGGATCCGCGTCAATACCCGGGACCTGGACACCGGCCTGACCCACACCTTCGGCGCGCAGGTCGTGCGGCGGCCGGATCTGGCCGAGAGCCTCATCCCGACCGCCGCCTTGAGCCTCATCCAGCGCGGACTCGACCGGGTGGCCGGCGGGTCCGCCTCGGTGCGCATCACGCTGCGCGCCCGCGGCGCCGACAATCCGATCGTGCGGGAGGATCTCGCCTACGACATCGGCGATATCGCGACGGCGACGGCGCTTGACGTGCCCGCGGCGACGCAGCTGCTCTTCGGGAACTTCTTCAAGGATCTGGATCCGATCGACATGACCGTCGACATCGCGGTGACGTCGAAAGCCAATACGGCGCTGCTCGTGAGCGCGCGGCCGGACGTCCGGACCGTCCACGCCGGCGAGCGCATGCAGGTCGAGGTCACCATCCGTCCCTACGGCGGCGGCGAGCCGCGCACCAAGACGATCGGCTTCACCGTGCCCCACGACTTTCCGGAAGGGCCGGCGTTCCTGCTGATCGGCACCTCCGGCGCCCTCAACAATAACAATTCGCCCTCGCCGCAGGACACGTTCCAAACGCTGGTTGGGCTCGAGGGGACTCCTACCGGCGCCGAGTCGCTCGAGACCGCGATCGACGAGTTCGAAAACGACGGCAAGAACACCGACCTGATGATTCAGCTGGTGCCCGAGGCCGTGTTGACGGCGGTCGGGGCCAACGCGAACCCGAGCTTCGAATCGCCCGCCGGTACGATCATCGAGACCGACTGGGTGGTCTTGGGCCGGTTCCAGATTCCGATGACGGTCAAATAGGGAGAGTCACGTGACCGCACCCGCGAAGCAGACCCGCGCGCTGCACGCCGGCCGTCCGGCGGGACGGGCCCCCCGTGGGGGCGTCACCGCGCTCCTCGCCGCCGCGGCGCTGGCGGCCGGGATGGTGCCGGTGCCGGGGGCGGCGGCCCCCGCCGTCATGCCGGCCGGCGAGATCGCCGCCGGGATGACCGGGATCGGCAAGACCGTCATCGCCGGCACCGCGGTGGTCGACTTCGACGTCAAGGTCCTGGGCGTGCTGCACAACGCCGGTCCCGCGGGCGATCTCGTGCTGTTCCGGGCGTCCGGTACGGCGATTCAGAGCGTCGGCGGCATCGCGGCCGGGATGAGCGGGAGTCCCATCTACCTGCGCGGCAAACTCGCCGGGGCGCTGGCGTACACGTTTCAATCGTCCGATCCGATGGTCGGGCTCTTCACGCCGATCGACGACATGTTCCGCATCCTCCCGCGCCCGGCTCCATCGGGCCGCCGCCCGCCGGGTCCGGGCGTCTACGCGCTCACCCCGACGCCGATCGGCGGCCGGACGATCCGGCGGGTCCTGCTTGCGGACCCGCGGGGCGGGGTCCCGTCCGACACGCTCGTTGCGGTCCCGGCGGAGACGCCGCTGTTTGTCTCGGGCCTGAGCGGGACCGGCCTCGCGTCGCTCGCGCAGGCGCTCCTGCCCATGGGGCTGGCGCCGGTCGCCGGCGGCGCCCGCGCCGGCCTGCCCGCATCACTGCCGCTCGGACCGGGCAGCGCGATCGGTGTGGCGTTGCTGCAGGGTGACATCGGAGCCTACGCCATCGGGACGTTGACGTACCGCGACGGCAACCGCATCCTGGCGTTTGGCCATCCATTCACGGGCATCGGCCCGGCCAGTTATCTCCTGATGAACGCGACCATCATTCAGGTCATCCGCGGGCAACAGCAGAACATCAAGGTCGGGGCGGTGGGCGCGCCGGTCGGCATCGTGTCGCAGGACCGCCCGGCCGGCATCGCGGGCACGATCGGCACCTTGCCGAGAATGTTCGGCGTGCGCGTACGCGTCGTCGACGACGACGCCGGGCTGGACCGGACCTTCAACTTCCAGGTGATTCCGAGCACCGAGCTCGCGCCGCTTGTCGTCCCGATCGGCTCGCAGGGCGCCATCGAGCGGGCGCTCAACCGCAGCGGGCAGGGCACCGCCACCGTGCGCATGACGCTGTACGGCCGGGGGCTGCCGCGGCCCGTCGTCCGCGACAACATGTTCTACGGCGCCGCGGGAATCGCCGCCCGCGCCCTGGCCGAGGTGCCGCGGGCGATGAACCTCCTGTTTGACAACGACTTCCGCGACCTCGAGCCGACCGGCGTCTCACTCGACGTACACGTCACCTCCGCGGAGCACACCGCCACGATCGTCGAAGCCGAGGCGCCGCACGATCCCGTGCCGCCCGGTGGGACCGTGCATGTGCGCGTGACGGTCCGACCGTTCCGGGCCGCGCTCGAGACGCACGAGGTCGCCTTGACGATCCCGGCAAACGCCGTCCCGGGGCCGGCGATGCTCGTCGTGCACGCCGGCGGAGCCGGTCTTCCCGGCGGTGGGGGCGGTCTCGCGGCACTGATCGCGTCCGCGGGGGGCGGCCAGGGCACCGGCCCGAAGACGCTCGAGGAGGCCATCCGCGCGTTCGAGACCGATGCGAAGAACACCGATGTCGTCGTCGAGTTGATGGGCGGCGTGCCGCCCCGGGCGGGCCCGGGGGACGCGCCCGCGAAGCCCGCCACCCAGTGGACGACGTCGTGGGTGATGCGCGGCCGCGTTCAGCTGCCGATCGTCATCAAGGGAGGGACGCACTAACGCCCTTGGCTCCACGCGAGCGTGATCCGGCGCCGCGTCTTCGGACGATCCGGCGCCTTGCCGTCGCCGCGGCGGCGGCCGTCGTCGTCGCGTCCGTGGCCTGGGCCGGTCTCATCTCGACCGGCTGGGTGGCGCACGCAGTGCGCCAGGCGATCGTGTCCCGGTTGAGCCGGTCGCTTGGGCGGGCGGTGGCGCTGGGTTCGGTCGGCGGCGATGTCGTCAACGGGATCGACCTGCGGGACCTCGTCATCGCCGAGCGCGGCGGCTTCAGCCGCGGCGTGACGTTCTCGGTGGACCGCGTCCACCTGACGTTCTCGCTTTGGAATCTCGCGCGCCGTCCCGGGGACGTGATGGCCAGCATCACGAGGGCGGAACTCGCAACACCGCACGTGGAGATCGTGCGGGACGGCCGCGGCAACTGGAACCTCGCCGACCTCCTCGAGCACACCCAGGGGCCGCTCGGTCCCACCTTCCACGGACGCGTCGTCGTGCGCGGCGGCGTGATCGCCTACGCCGACTCGTGGGGCGTGGAGTCGCCGCCCTTCGTCACCCGGTTCGAGGGCGTGGACGGAACGATCGTCACCGACCCCGCCGGCCGGGTGGACCTGGCCCTCGGCGGCCGCAGCACCGACGGCGAACAGGCGACGGCGCGCGGCCGGATCACGCCGGCGAACGGCCGGTACGCCGTGGACCTCACCGTGGCGCGGGGCTCGGTGCGGCATTGGGGCGGGTATCTGGTGCGGCTCGGCGCGCTGCGGTGGCTGGACGGAGCCTTCTCCGGAACCGTGCACCTGTACGCGGAGACCTCGCCGGCCGGCGTCGGGATCGACTACACGGGCACGATCCGGCTCGACGACACAGAAGCGCTCTACCGCCCGGCCGCGATGCCGCTGCACCACCTGCGGGGCACGATGCAGGTGTCGTCCGGCGACGTCTCCTCGGATGGGCTGACCCTGGTTGCGGGGGATTCGCCGGTCTGGGTGCGCGGTGACGTGGCGTATGCCGGCGTCCCGTGGCTGGATCTCGTCGTGCGGTCTCAGCGCCTCGATCTGGCCCGTGCCCGCGCCCTGTTCTTCCCCGGCACCGGCCTGAGTCTGGTCGGCCGGGCCACCGGCGACATGTGGATCTCCGGCCCGCTCAGCGCTCTGTCGTTCTCCGGGACCGTCCTGGCCGCCGACGGCCGGTTCAACCGCCAGGAGTTTTCCGGGCTCACGACGCGGTTTGCCTACAGCGTCGGCCTGCTCTCTCTGCAAGACGTCGCGGCGGCGGTGGGCGACGGGCGCGTGGCGGGCGACGCGGTGATCGATCTCGCCGCCGCGCAGCCCTCCTACGCATTTGACGTGACGGCCGACAACGTCGACGCGGCGGTGCTGCCCCGGGCCGGGTTCCAGGCGATCGACGGGCTGACCGGCCGGGGCTCGGGAGCCGTCACCGGAGTCAGCGCCGGCGGGCGCATGCGGCTCCTGGGTGATCTGTCGCTCGGCCGTGGCGCGGCCCGGGGTCAGACGTTTGACGCCCTGCGCGTGTCCTTCTGGGACGACAACGGATCGCTGGCGCTCGACTATCTGCGGGCGCAGGCCGGGTCCGGGACCGTCTACGCATCGGGCGGGGTCAGGCCGGACGGCGCTCTGGACCTCGCGGCCGAAGGGCACGGCGTGCCGCTCGGCGAGGTCGCCTCACGGACCGGGCTCGGGTCATCGGACCTTGCGGGAACCGGCGAATTCGACGGTCACATCGGCGGGAGCTTCGCGGCGCCAACCTTGTCCGGCGACGTGGCGGCCTGGGACGGCCGGCTCGGACCGCTCCCCTACACCTACGCCGGGGGTGCCCTCAGCGTCACGTCCCAGGCGCTCTCGACCACTCACCTGGATCTCCTCGACGGCGGAGCCCACTATGGGGTGCGCGGAGCCGTGGGACTCCATCCGCCGGCCGCCCGCGGCCTCGTGATCGAAGCAGACGGGGTGCCGGCGCGGACGTTCCTCCGCGAGACCGTGGGGATCCGTGACGTGACCGGGACTCTGTCCGGCCGGGTTCGCGTCGATGGTCCTCTCGGCCGGCCGTCCATCAGCGGACAGGTTGCGCTCGCGCGGGGCAGTGTGCTCGGGCAGCGCGTTGACGAAGCGGACGCCGACCTCGCAGAGGGCGCGGCCGGCGTCATTGCGGTGACGCGGCTCGACGCCCGGTCTAACGGCTCCCGCCTCCACGCCTCCGGCACGGTGGACCCCAGAGGCCCCCTCAATCTGAGCGTCCAGGCCGACCGGATCCGGCTTGCCGACGTGTCGTTTCTCTCGCGCTTCGGCATGATCCCGTACGGGACCGTCACCTTGGACGGCCGCGTCACGGGAACGATCGGCGATCCCGAGATCCAGGGGCGGCTCGTGTCACCCGACCTGTGGATGCAGGGGCAGGCGTTCTCGGCGTCCGGGAGCGTGGATTACCGGAACGGACAGGTGCGACTGGCCCCCCTCGATTTGGTGCAGAAGGACGCGAGTTACAGTCTCTCGGGCAGCGTGTCGTGGACGGGGCGCCCCGTCGTCGACCTGGACCTCCACGTGACGCATGGACAGATCGCGACGCTCGCGGATGCCGCGGGGCTGCGGTTGCCGGCGCCGATCGACGGCGTCATCGACGGCGACGTCGCGTTCTCGGGTCCGTTGACCGATCCGTCGGCCCGCGTGACGCTCGCGCTCAGCCAGGGGCGCATCGGCGGCGTCCCGGCGGGCACGGGGACTGCGGATCTCGTGCTGAGCCACGGTGCCGTCGACATTCGCCAGTTCGAATTGGATCCCGGCCGCGGCGCGATTGTGGCGCGGGGGCAGGTCCGGCTCGGCGGAACCAGCGCGGTGGAAATCTCCGCCCACGATCTCGATCCGGCGATCTTCGTCCCGCTGTTCCACCTCAAACAGCCGGTCGTGGGCAGCCTCGATTTTGCGATCCAGTGGACCGGGCCCTCGAACAATCCCACCGCAGGCCTCTCGCTCGAGGCGACGAACGCGGGGGTGCCCGGGGTGACGGTGGACCGGGTCGCCGCGCTGGCCTACTACAAGGGCGGCACGATCACGATCCAGGACGGCATGATCGCGAAGGGCGAGCACCGGCTGATCGTCGAGGGGACGTTGCCCGCCGAGCCCGGACGGCTCGCGCTCGATCCGAACGGCCCGCTGCATCTCCGCCTGCACCTCCAGGACGCGGACTTGAGCTTCCTCAGCCTGCTGACGCCGGCGATCCGGGACGCCGCCGGCACCGTGGCAGGCGAGGTCGCGATCGGCGGCACGGTCGCCGACCCGACGATGAGCGGATTTGTCCGTACCGCCGGCGGCCGGCTGCACTGGGCGCCGCTACGGACTCCGGTCGAGAACATCGCCGCGGACATCACGTTCTCCCGCGACCGTATCGAGGTGGGCGACGTCTCCGCCGACGTGGGGGGCGGCCATCTGGCAATTCACGGCAGCGTGGCCGTCAGCGAATTTCGGCCGCAGACGCTCGACTTGGCGCTCGCGGCGCGCCGGTTGAATATCGACATGCCGGGGGTCTACACCGGCATCGTGGACGCCAACTTGGCGTTGACGGGGCCCGCCCAGGCACCGGTGCTCTCCGGGGCGGTGACCCCCTCCGGCGGCCGGATCACCTATACCGGGGCCTTGCCGGGCGCGACGGCGGCGGCCGCGTCGCTGCCGCCGATCGGCCTCGATGTTTCGGTGGCCACCGGCGGCGACGTGTATTACGGGGAGGGGGCGGTGGAGCTCGCCCTCGCCGGCCGGGTTCACGCGGGCGGGACGCTCGCGCAGCCGAAGCTGTCGGGTCAGGTCAGATCCGACAGCGGCAGCGTGAACCTGTTCGGCACGCCGTTTACGGTGGTGGAGGGGAGCGCGACGTTTTCCGAGGGGCTCGGCCTCGTGCCCCTCGTGAGCGCGAGGCTGCAGGGCCAGATCGGGGACACCCGGATCTTCCTGGACGTCGCGGGGCTGCTGCCGAACCCGTCCGTGGTGTGGAGTTCGGAGCCGCCGATGAGCCAATCCGACATCCTGGCCCTGGTGTTTGGGGCGACGGGGGAGTCGGGCACGCCGACGGGGCTCGCCGGGAGCGAGATCGGCCACCTGCTGCTCGGCTCGGTCACGTCGTCGATCCAGCGGGCGTTGCACCTCGACGAGCTCTCCGTCTCCTACGGCAGCCAGAGCCCGATCACGCTGCGGATCGGAAAATTCGTGGCGGCAAAATTCTACCTCACGCTGACGGAAGTGTTCGCACAGTCGGCGCCGGGGTCGCAGGCCACACTCGTGCCCGGGACGTTCAGCCGGCCGGCGCTGGCGGGGCAATCCTACACGGTCCTCGGGGTGGAATACCTGATCAGCCCGAGCGTGTCCGTCTCGTGGAACGTGGACACCCTTGGCGACAACGGCTTCTTCCTTCTGACCCGATTCCCGTTCTGAGGCCGGGGCCCGTGGAGAACTGCGGCATCGTGGGGTGGATATTGTAAGCATGGAGCGGTGCGCGTGCTGACCGAATACCTGCGTGAACTGCACAATGTTGAACTCCTGGTCCCCGCCGTCGAGGGCCGCCTTTGGCGCGCCTATAAGCGGCGCGGCGACCTCCGGAGCCGGGCCCGCCTGATCGAGGCCTATCAGCCCCTGGTGTTCAAGGTCGCCATGCAGCTCCGCCTCCGCGAGGCCCTCCTGATGGACATGATCCAGGAGGGCACCGTCGGGTTGATCCAGGCGGTGGAGCGGTTCGATCCGGATCGCGGGGTCCGGTTCAGCACGTTCGCGACCTATCGGATCCGCGGGCGGATCCTCAACGCGCTGCGCCGCGAGCGCGGCCGAACGGCGGACCTCGAGGACACGAGCGAGTCGTTCGCCCGCATTCCCGACCCCGCGGCCGCCGACGCCCTGGCGTCGGTCGAAGACGGCGTGCTCGTGCGTCAAATCGTGTCGGCGATCGACGGACTGCCGGCGCGTGAGCGCCGCATCCTCCGGGGTGCGTTTCTGGCCGCGGAGGAACCGAGCCGGATCGCCGGCGAACTGAAAATCAGTCTGTCGCACTTCTACCGGCTCCAGCAGCAGGCGCTGCGGAGGATCCGGGACACGCTGATGCCCGCACCGTTCCAGCCCTCCGGGGCGAGCGAGTAGGGATGACGGGAGTCGACCCACTGCTCCGTCACGTCTTCCACGCCGAGGAGTGGCTCCGGCGGGCCCGCCGGGATTGGCGGAGTGGCGACGGGCACGCGGCGGTGCTGCGGCTGATGCTGGCCGAGGCGGAGATCCGGCATGCGCGCGAGGCCGGCCTCGAGGAAGGCCCCTCGTCCCTCCGCCTGCGGGGCCGGGGGGCAGGCCCCCTCGCTCCCCCGATGGGGGGCAGGGGGGCAGGCCGGCGCGCCGCGGCGGCCATTGCCGCGGCGGCGGTCCTGGCCGCCGGGGCGGCGTACACGTCGATCCGCGCCTTGGCCCTGACAGGGGGGGGTGCGCCGCATGGGACCGTCATCGCCCACGAAGCGCCGGCGCCGCCCGGTAACGGGGCCGACCGGACCTTCGTGCGGCTCGACTCAGGGCAATTCTTGATGGCTGGTCAAGGGCAGGACCGCGCAACCGGGCCGTCCGGCGGCTCACTGCAACTTGCCGTGCCCGTGGATCTCAGGACGCCTTCGCCGACGTTCTAAGCGGACGGGCACGCCCCGACGAGGGGCGGGACCGCGCCGGATATTCCGAGACGGAGGTCGGTGTGACCGCACCCAACGAGCACAGGAAACAGGGACGAGTGCGCGCGCTCGCAGCGGCGGTGTGCGCGGTCGCCATCGCAGGGCCCGTGCTGGGCGGGTTCTGGATCGGCTCCGCGCTGGCCGGATTCTCGGCGCCGCCGGCGCTCCTGCGGGCCCAGACGCCGACCGCTCCCCCCCCGCAGCCCGCCCAGCCCGCACCCGCCCAGCCTGTCACACCGACCACCCCCGCCCAGCCTGTCACGCCGACCGCCCCCGCCCAGCCCGTCACGCCGACCACACCCGTCCAGCCCGTGACGCCGACCGCCCCTCCGTCGGCTCCCGTACTACCTCCGGCCGCGCCGTCGCCGTTCGTGCCGCAACCCGGCGTTCCGCCGCAGAACGTCCCGCCCCAGCGCGTGGTGGAGGTCGTCGTGCAGGGCAACGTGCACGTCCCAACCGATCAGGTGCTGGGGGTCGTCTCGACCAAGGCGAACGATCCGCTCAACGAAGACAAACTCCGCAACGACGTCCAGGCGATCCTCGGGACCGGCCTGTTCGCGGACGCGGTCGTGCGGGTGGAGCCGTTGCCGGAGGGCGTCCGCGTCGTCTTCGTCGTCGTCGAGAACCCGGTGGTCAGCTCCATCGTCATCAACGGCAACACGGTCGTCGCCACGCCGGACATCACGAAGGCCCTCGGCGTCCAGACCGGTCAGGTCCTCAACACCGTGTCGGTTCGTGAGGGCGCCCGCGCCGTCGAGAAACTGTACCAGGACCGCGGCTACATCCTGGCCCGCGTGTCGGACGTGGCCGTGAGCGACCAGGGCGTGCTGACGATCACGCTGGCCGAAGGCCGCATCGAGGCCGTCAAGATTCAGGGGCTGGTCAAGACGAAGGATTACGTGGTGCGGCGCGAACTGCAGTTCAAGCCGGGGGACGTCTTCAACGCCAACGCCGTCAACGCCAGCCTGAAGCGGCTCTTCCAGCTGCAGTACTTTTCGGATGTGAAGGCGCAGCCGGGGCCGGGCACGACCCCCGATACCGTGGATGTGACCATCGTCGTGACCGAGCAGAAGACCGGATCCGTGGGCTTCGGGGCCGGGTACTCGACCGTGACCGGCCTGGAGGGAATCCTGTCCTACCGTGACATCAACTTCGGCGGAAACGGTCAGACGCTCATCGCCCAGTACAGCAGCAGCGCGTTGAACGGCGGCGGGTACAGCATCACGTTCCGGGAGCCGTATTTCCTCGGGACGCGGATCGCGGCGGACTTCGAGGGGTTCAACATCACCTCGATCCCCACCGACTACTCGCTGGGGCTCGCCAATTCGTTCAGTTACAACATGTACCAGACGGGCGGCAGCATCATCTTCACGCAGCCGCTCAGCCCCGGCCCGACGCCGGTCTACGCCGTTACCTACGGGATCAAGTCCGTGAGCACGACGTTCGCGTCGCCGAGCCAGGGCACCGCGCCGCCGGCCGGGTTTACGTTCACGCCCGGCCTGGTCAACGCCGTGCTGTTGGGGGCGGTCAAAGACACCCGCGACGATCGGCTGGACCCGACGTCCGGCGAACACGTGACGCTGCAACTCGAGTCGGCCTTCACGGCGATCGGCGGCAACTTCAACTTCCAGAAGTACGAGATCGACTACGCGCGCTTCTTCCCGGCGGGACCGGGGTCCACGTTCGTGGGCCACGTGCACGTCGGCGCCGCGAGCGGCCCGCTGCCGATCCAGGAGCAGTACTACCTCGGTGGCCAGAACACGCTGCGCGGCTACGCGGCGGGGCGGTTCCGCGGAGACCAGACGGTGCTCCTGACCGGCGAGTATCACTTCCCGCTGAGCGACCTGCCGTACTTGCACAGCCTGAAGGGCATCACGACCATCCTCTTCGCCGACGCGGGCGACACGGAGCCGTTCGGCACCGGCTTCAGCTTGAATCTGAAGACGGATTACGGGATCGGCATCGGCGTCAAGACCGGCTTCGGGCCGTTTCGCCTCGACTACGGGTTCAGCCCTGAGGGGAACCAGCTCTGGATCTCCACAGGCGTGACGTTCTGAGACGACAGGGGAGGAGTTGACCGTCATGATGCGGTGGAACACGAGGACGCTCGGGATCGCGATCGCGGTCATCGTGGTGCTGGCCGCGGCGGGAGTCTTCGCGGCGCGCTCGGGTCCGGCCTTCGGGCAATCGGCGACGATCGGCTACGTCGACATGGCGCGGGCGCTGGGCGCGCACCCCGGCCGCGCCAGCGCCGAAGCGGCGCTGCGCGACTACGCGCAGGCGCAGATCGCGGACGCGCAGCAGAAGATGAAGGCGATGTCCGCGACGCAGCGGCAGGACCTGCAGCGCCAGGTCGACGGGCAGATCTTCAAGAAGCGCGCCGAGTTGCTCGGCGGGCTCGACAAAGACATCCGTGCCGCGGTCGACAAGGTGGCAAAGCAGCAGGGCGTCAGCGTGGTGCTGACGCGCGACGTCGTGCTCTACGGCGGGGTCGACCTCACCGACCAGGTGATCAAGG
>DASYZR010000132.1 GCA_035945995.1 bacterium | reverse complement strand
CACGGCGAAGATGATCGGCGGGTCGCGGCCGATTACGGCGATGTTCAGCATGATGAGCGTCGTGAAGCCGATGAACATCGCGAGCGCGTACACTCCGATCACGAAGAAGAAGGGCCGCTCGAGGGGCCGGGTCTCCTTCGTCCGGTCGAGGAACGGCACGATCATCCCGTAGCCGATCAACAGGCCCGGCGCGATGCCGGCCCACAGGGGCGGCATGTACTTGACCAGCTGATACAACGCGAGAAAGTACCAGTCGGAAAGAATCGGCAGTGGCGTGCGATTAGGATTGGCCCACCGCCCCAACGCCGCCAGCTGATCGAAGCTGACGTACGCGAGGAACGCCAGCACCAGCCCGATGGTGAAGTACGACAGGTTGAGCCGGCGCCGCCGGGTGCGGTAGAAGAACACCTCGGCGAGAACGGCGAAGACGATCGAGATGCCGTAGTGAATGGCGTAGAACCGCGTGAGCGTCGCCTGGCCGAGCGCCGGGCCGCCGAGGAAGATGTACGCGATCGCGTGCCCGACCCCGAGCTTGCCGATCCCCGGGATCTCGTCGTAGTAGGTAGGCACGGTCAGGACCGTCTTGGCCGCCCAAAACGCGCGCTGGTTCCAGATCAGCGCGTAGCCGGTGATTCCGGAGATCATCGCCAGCACCAGCGACGCGAACAGAATCATCCACGACAGCTCGCCCGGCTTCTTGTACTCGGCGGCGAAGTACATGCGGTAGATCCGGAGCGTGATCGTGACCACCAGCATGTCGGCGCCGTACTTGTGCATGCCGCGGACGAGCCAGCCGAACGGGATGTCTTCCGTCAAATGCAGGATCGAGCGGTAGGCCCCGGTCGTCGTCGGGATGTACCAGACCATCAGGATGATCCCGGAGACGATGACGACCATCCACGACAGCCAGACGAGGCCGCCGAGGATGTACAGCGGACTGTCCTGCTGGGCCGTCTTGGTCTCGTCGAAGAGGTCCAGGTGCTGCTTGCGATCCTGGAGCCACTCGCGCAGATTCGCCAGCACCGCCTCCACGCGTCAGCCCTCCGCGGCGACGACGGGCCGCGCAGGACGCTCCGCGATCCCGCCCGACTCGGCGCCCGTGACGATGATGTCCTGCCCCTTGATCTCGAACTGGAAGTAACGGGCGCCTCGCGGCGCCGGTCCCGAGATCACGTTGCCCGGATCGCCCGGGAACGTAGGATCGTAAATGCTGAGGTGGCACGGGCACGCCATGAGCGAATGCTGTTCGGCCCGCGGGGGCACAAAGCCGCCGTACCCGGCCGTGACCTCGTGCCAGTCCGGGATGAAGTTGAAGATGCAGCCTAGGTGCGGGCAGATGCGCTGGAAGAGGGCGATGTCCGTCTCCCCCCCCTGGAAGCCCACGTAGCCCTGCGTGTTCGCGAACCTCACCTTCTGCGGCAGCTTCACGGCCACCCCGGCGATGTTGGCCTTCTTTGACCCTTCCGGGTCGTACTGCGGGTATGACTGGATGTACGTGAAGAAAAAGTAATCCCACGGCTTCACGAGGGCTGTGGTGGACCCGACCACCTGCGCGCCGCCGGACGGGGTGTCTCCCGCCGTCATGTTCACCTGGTAGGGCCCGTCGTTCGGCTTAAGGTACCGCACCAACGGCGACAGAATCGCGAGCACCCCTCCAATGATGGGAATCGCGGTGAGCGTCTTCAGCAATCGCCGCCGATCGATCTTCATCGTGCCGTCGCCTCCCGCACGTCCCGCCTGCCCCGCCTGCCCCGCGCCAGACGGGGCGCCAGACGGGGCCTCCACCTCGCCGTCATTTGATCGGCGGATGCTTGTAGAAGAACGTGTAGACGTAGTCCACAAGTCCGTCCAGCTGCTGCTTCGTCAACTTGCCGCGGAACGACGGCATCGCGCCGTGGCCGTCCAGGATCGCGTTGCTGATTTCGCTCGGGTTGCGCTGCACCATGTAGTTGGCGTCGGTGAAGATGCCGGGGCCCTCGCTGCGGGCCCACGACCACACCTGCGCCGCCATCTCGGGTCCCCGCGGACCCTTGCCGTCGCCGTTGGTGCCGTGGCACGCCGCGCACTGCTGCTCGTACGTCTGCCGGGCGGCGCTCAGTTCCTCCGGGGTCGTGCGGAACATCATCTCGTACGCGTTCGCGTCCCACCGCTCCGCGTTCGTCAAGGTCTGCGCCTTGTTCGCTCCGAACGACGCCGCCGGTCCGAACGCCGGCATCGCGGTGTGCGGCCGGCCGCCGGTCACCGTTTCATACAGGATTGCCGGGCTGATCACGGCCTCGAGGTCGCGGTTGTGGAAATTGATCGGCTTGCTGGGCAGCGGCGGCCGGTGGAGCTCGATGTGGAAGAGACCGAGCAGCGCGGTCAGCACGTCCTTGTCCGGCGCGGTCAGCGTCGCCGCCATCGGGCCGTTTCCGTCACCCTTCGGACCGTGGCATACCGCGCAGTTGGCGTCAAACACCTTTTTCCCCTCGACGGCATCGGGGGTGATGGACCGCTCGTTTTCGTCGGTGACCAGCGGAATCTCGACATCCTGCGCCGGCGGGAGCCGCAGGTCGACCTTGGCGCCGCTCATGTTGACCTGCGATTGGCAGCCGGCGGCGACGACGGCCGCGGTCAGCACCGCGACGGTCGCAGCGGCACGCCGCCCCCACAATCCGGTGGACATGCGGACTCTCTCTCCTCCGTACCCGTGCGCCGGGCCCCATCTGGCGCGCGCCAAACCCCGTCTCGCGCCCCGTTCGGCGCCCCGTCGGGCGCCCCGTCTGGCGCGGGGCAGGCGGGGCAGGCGGGACAGGCGCACAGCCGCTAGTGACCAAATGTGCGCGGGGAATTTTGCTTCCACGCCGTCGCAGGGCTCTCCTCCGCCCCGGCGCGCCGCACGCCGCGTCACGACGTCGGCCGGTGAGCGACGGCGGCGAGCGCATCGAGGCGGCGCAGCGCCTCGAGCGCCGCCGCTTCCTGCCCCCGGCGTAGCGTCTCGTAGTCGGCGTCGCTCATCTTGCCGGTCGCGTGATCGAGCGCAAGATCGCGCAACGCGCGCAGCGCCGCCTCGCGCTGCGCGACCAGGCGCGCGTGCTCGCCCGCGGCGTCACCGGCGGGCGCCGCCCCGCCCCGGCGAAAGAGCGGCAGCAACACATACCACGCCGCCGCCGCGGCGAGGGCCGCGGTGACGACCGCCGTCACCGGCCCGGGGCCGGTCCCCCTGCAAGGGGGACGCCCAGCGCGGACGCCGCTACGACGGCGGGCACCGCCCGGGGCCGCGCCTCCGGCAGCATCGCGACGATCGCGCCGAAACTCAAGACGACCCCGCCCGCCCACATCCACATCACGAGCGGATTGACAAGGAGGCGCAGGGTGGCGCGGCCGTCGGCCGTCCATCCGACGAGCGTGATGTACAGGTCGTCGCGCAGCGTGCTGCGCAGCGCCACATCGCTCGTCGAGTCGCGGCCGTTGAGATAGAGGCGCCGCGCGGCCACGAGCCCGCCGAGGTCTCGCCCGCCCGCGAACAACCGCAGGCGCGCGCCGACCACGAGCGCGCCGCCGGCCGTCGTCTGTCCCAACTCCTCGTACCGCACCCGGTACGGGCCGACGCCCGCGGCGGCCCCCGGCGCCAGCGTCACGACCCGCTGCGTGGAAAACACCGACGAGCCCGTAATCCCGCACAGCAGGAGCAGCATCCCGAAGTGCACGATATAGCCGCCGTACCGCCGCCGGTTGCGCGCCACGAGGGCCACGAGCGCCTGCGGCGGCGATTCGCCGCGCACCGTCTGCCGGACGCGCACGCCGCGGGCGAACTCGAGGCCGATGGTCCCGGCCACGAACCCCGCGAGCGCAAACACGAGGATCGGACCCGGGGCGCGCATTCCCGCGGCGAGCAGCACCCCGCCGACCAGCACGCCGCCGGCGCCGGGAGCCAGGAAGTTCCGGCGGAGCTGGTCGGGCGAGGCCCGGCGCCACGCCAGCAGCGGTCCCACCCCCATCAGGACGAGCAGGCCGACGGCGATCGGCGCGACCACATGATCGAAAAACGGCGGGCCCACGTTCACCCGCCGCCCCGTCAGGACCTCGGAGAGCACCGGGAACACGGTCCCGAGAAACACCGTGAGCGCGATCGCCAAGAACAGGACGTTGTTGAGCACGAAGGCGCTCTCCCGGGACAAGGCCGCGTCCAGCTCGTAGCGGCTGCGTAGTTGCTCCCACCGCCACGCCGCCGTGGCAAACGCGATCAGCATGACGCCCCCCAGGAAGGCCAGAAACAGCGTCCCGATCGACGACTGCGTGAAGGAATGAATGCTGCTCAGTACTCCGCTGCGGGTGAGGAACGTCCCAAAGATCGACAGGCCGAACGCGAGGATCACGAGCACGACGTTCCACCGGCTCAACATCCGGCGGCGTTCCTGGATCATCACCGAATGGATGAAGGCCGTCGCGACGAGCCAGGGCATGAGCGCCGCGTTCTCCACCGGGTCCCACGCCCAGTACCCGCCCCATCCCAGCACGACGTACGACCATTTCGCCCCGAACCACAGCCCCATGCTGAGGCAGTACCACGCCCACACCATCCACCGCCGCGCCAGCAGCACCCCGCCGTCCACGTCGCGCCCGGCGGCGAGGGCGGCCATCACGATGGCGAAGGGCACCGTGAGGCCGACGTAGCCCAGGTAGAGCGTGGGCGGATGAATCGCCATCCAGGGATTCAGCAGCAGCGGGTTCATGCCGTTGCCGTCCGCGGCCGGAAACGGCACCGTCACAAACGGCGAGGCCACCGTGGCGAGCAAGAGCAGGAAAAAGGCGGCGACGCCGCCGAGCACGGCGACCACACCTGGCAGGAGCGCCGGCTCCGCGCGCTCCACGGCCCGCACCGCAACCAGCGAGTATCCCGCGAGGACGAGCGCCCAGAGGAGCAGCGAGCCCTCCATCCCGCCCCAAAATGCGGTGAGGTCGTACACGAACGTCTGCGCGTCTGCGACGTGCGTGGCGACGTACTGAAAGCTGTAGTCGCGGGTGCCGAGCGCCGCCAGCAGAACGGCCGCCGCCACCGCCAGCA
>DASYZR010000131.1 GCA_035945995.1 bacterium | reverse complement strand
TCCCGAATCGTCGCGATCACGGTCCCGGCGGTGACCGTCTGCCCTTCCTGCACCAGGATCTGGTCCAGCACGCCGGCAAACGGCGACGGCATCTCGACGTTGACCTTGTCGGTAATCACCTCGACCAGCGGCTCGTACTTGGCCACGGGATCCCCGGCCTGTTTGAGCCACCGGCCGAGCGTCCCTTCGTGTACGCTCTCGCCCAGTTGGGGCATGCGGATCTCGGTCGGCATTTCAGTAGGCGACGACGTTGCGCGCCGCCGCCGCGATTTTCTCGCGGTCCAGCATGAACCAGGTCTCGAGCGGCGGCGAGAACGGCACGCCGGGGACATCCGGCCCGCACAGCCGCGTCGGCGGAGCGTCCAGATACCGGAAGCCTTCCTCGGCGATCGTGGCCGCGATCTCGGCGCCGAACCCGCCAAACCGGTTGTCCTCGTGGACGATGAGCGCGCGGTTGGTCCGCTCGACGGACGCGAGAATGGTCCCCGCGTCGAGCGGCTTGATCGTGCGGAGGTCCACGACCTCGGCCTCGATGCCCTCCCCGCTCAGCGTCTCGGCCGCCGCGAGCGCCTCGTGCAGCATCAAGCCGTAGGCAAAAATGCTGAGGTCCCGGCCGGGGCGGCGCACCACCGCCGGCCCGATCGGCACAAGATGATCGGCGTCCGGCACGTCGCCGCGGACGGAGCGATAGAGTTTCTTGTGTTCGAGGTACATCACCGGATCTGGATCCCGGATCGCGGCCTTGAGCAGCCCCTTCGCGTCGTCCGGCGTGGCCGGCGCGACGATCTTGAGCCCCGGGACGTGCGCGTAGAACGCCTCGATGGACTGCGAATGGTACAGGGCGCCGTGCACGCCGCCGCCGTAGGGCACGCGGATCGTCATCGGGCAGGCGTAATCGTTGTTGGACCGGTACCTGAGGCGCGCTACTTCGCTCAGAATCTGGTCGAACGCGGGATGAATGAAGTCGGCGAACTGGATCTCGGGCACCGGGATCAGGCCGTTCACCGACATGCCGAGGGCCACGCCGATGATGCACGATTCGGCGAGCGGCGTGTCGAGCACGCGGGCTTCGCCGAAGATCTCGTAGAGGCCGTCCGTGACCCCGAACACGCCGCCTTTCCGTCCGACGTCCTCGCCCATCACGACGATGCGTTCGTCGCGCGACATCTCCTCGTGCAGGGCGTCGTGGATCGCGTCGAGATAGCGCTTGTCGGCCATGTTACACGCGCAGCCCCGGTCCGGGCGGCTCGGCGTACACGTGGCGCGTCGCGGTCGCGGGATCGGGCAGGGCCGCTTCTTCCGCCATCTCCGTGCCGAGGTCGATCTCGTGCTGGATGCGGGAGAGGATCTCCTGCTCGCGCACGTCGGTCAGGATGCCCCAGCCCCGGAGTTCGTCGGTGAACACGTGCACCGGATCCCGCGCACGGTCGCGCGCAATCTCGTCGCCGGACCGATACTTCTCCTGGCTGTCGTCGCTGCTGTGCGCGGTCAGGCGGGGGACCATGACCTCGAGGAGCGTCGGCCCCTCGCCGCGGCGGGCGCGCGCCACGGCGTCCCTCGCCGCGGCGTACGTCTGGAGCACGTGGCTGCCGTCGACCGTCACGCCCGCGAGGCCGAAACCGGCGGCGCGCATCGCCACATTGGGGACGGCCATCTGCTTGCTGAGCGGCACCGAGATCGCGTACCCGTTGTTCTCCACCATGAAGATCACGCCGAGCCGGTGGATCGCGGCGAAGTTGAGCGCCTCCGCAAAGTCCCCTTCGCTCGTCGAGCCCTCGCCGAGCTCGGTGAGCGCGATCTCGCCGGTCCGGCGGACCTTCGCGGCATAGGCGATGCCCGCGGCGTGGAGCGCCTGTGTCGCGACCGGACTGCTGGTCGAGAGAATCTTGTGATGGCGGTGCCCGTAGTGGCCCGGCATCTGCCGGCCGCCGCTGCTCGGGTCGGCCGCCTTGCCGAGCTGAATAAGAAAGATCTCCGCCGCCGGCATGCCCTTGGTCAGCACCGCGGCGACGGAGCGATAGAACGGCACCAGCCAGTCCTTCTCGCGGTTGAGCGCGTAGATCGCGCCGACCTGCGCGCCTTCGTGGCCCTGTCCGGAGATGACGAACGCCGCGCCGCCCGACCGCTGCAGCGCCCACATTCGGTCGTCGACGGCGCGGGCGAGGCGGACGTAGTAATACATGTCGAGGACGTCCGCGTCGCTGAGCCCCAGGCTCGTGGGGGTCACGTCCTCGCGTGGTTTGACCGCCCTTGCTTCAGGTGCGCTCATGAGGGTCCCCTTCCGCTCCGGACGCCGCGTGCCTCGTGGGCCGCGTGTCCGGCGCCGCGCCACGCCGCTACGTGGAGCCGCGTCGGATAGTTTCCTCGAACCAGGGCCAACTTACCAATTTTTCGTTGCCTGAAAGCCCCGCACCTGTCTCAACTACTTGGGTCCCTTGGCCCCGGGATTCTTGAGTATCTCCCCGTTCTCATCAACCATCGCGCGGTAGATCTTCGTCGGAAGGTTGTTGGTATAGAAATAGTAATCGTCGAGATCGTTTGTGTAGACGTTCACTCCGAACGGAAAGGCTCCGGTGTGACTGTTCACGATGTGGGAGGCCGCCGCGTCGATCGAGATCTTCGGGTTGGCGCGGTGCACGGCGATCGCCTGTTGGGTGACCGTGCCGGCCAGGAACCCCGCGACGTAGGCGAGCCTCTCGTGCTCCGGCATCGTCTTCCAATCGCGGCCGTCGTACCCTATGCCGTGCGGATCCTCGAACGCCACGGCGGAGCCGGTCAGGAGAAAGACCAGCACCGCGCCGATCGTAAGCACCGCCCGCATGATCCCCTCCCCCCGCCTCGATCTCCCGATCATTTGACCGTGACCGACGGCGCTTTGGCACTCGCGCTGACCACAAACCGATTCCACATTCCCTGGATGGCGTGCGCCGGCACCCCGCAGATCCACAGGTAGGCCCCGGCGGGCCGCGCCGTGAACTCGAAGCTGTCGCGCTGCAACGGAGGAACGCCGGGGACCAGCTCCCCGGACTCCGCGCCGGCGATCGCGGGAGCGATCCCCTGCGTCGGGAGCTTCGAGGGCGGCACGGTGCGGATCACCTCGAGGCTGTGCGGCAGCGCGCCCGCGCCGGCGTTCACAAAATCGACGTGGACCCGCCATCCGGCGGGCACCGTGACCGTCATCTGTCCTGCGGCGTAGCCGTTGAAGTTGAGCGTACCGTTCGCACCGGTCGACGACGCCGTCACGGTCAGGACCACGCGCTTCCGGGCGGCGCTCACCGTGACCCACGCCGGCAGGCCGGCGGCCGCCCATCCCGGTTGAGGTGCGGGACCGGCCGGGCCGAGTGCCACGAAGACGACGCCGGCGATCACACCGACCATCCTACGAGACCCCAATGCGGCACCTCCTGCCTTCCGTCCCGGTCGCGTCCCAAGACACCTCGGCCCGGGCCGCGACCGTTCGGCCCGGGCCGCATGGGAATCCGGACCCGGTCTAATGCTTCGGGAGCGCGAACACAATCAGCGCATCGCCGTACGGATAGCTGAGCTGGAAGTTCCCCCCTGCCGCGACGGCGATGTATTCCTGGCCGTCGAGCGAGTACGCCATCGGCGCGGCGTTCACGCCCGCTCCCGCCTGGAACTGCCAGAGCAACGCGCCGGTCTTGGCGTCGAAGGCGTCGAAGTTGCCGTTGCCTTCACCTGTGAACACGAGCCCGCCCGCGGTGACGAATGACCCGCCCATCATCGGCTGCGCTATTTTCTTCTGCCAGGTCACTTTTCCGGTGTTGGTATCGATCGCCGTGAACGTCCCGTACTGCTGTTCCCCCGGGATGCTGGTGAAGGCACTCCCCAGCCACAGCCGGCCCTTCTGGTACGGGGCGAAGTGGGTGGCATACGTCATCGGCTGCTCCAACCCCGCGATGTACACATTCTGGGTCTGGGGGCTGTAGGAAGACGGCGACCACTCCGCGCCTCCGTTGGCACCGGGGAGCATTCGAACGCCCGCGGGGGTCGGCTGGGCAAAGAGGTTTTGGTGTCGGACGAACTCCTGGCTGCGGAGAATGCGCTTCCCGGTCCGCCGGTCGAGGATGTAGAACCACCCGGTCTTCCCGGCCGCGCCGACCGCGGGGACGGTCTGCCCGTTGACGGTTACGCTGAACAGGATCGGCGGGCTCGTCTGGTCGAGATCCCACACATCGTGCGGAACTTCCTGATAGTACCAGGCGAGCCTGCCGTTGGCCGCATTGACGGCGACGATCGATTCCGTGAAGAGGTTGTCGCCCGGCCGGATGGCTCCGTCCAGGTCCGGCGAGGGGTTCCCGACTCCGAAGTAGATCAGGTTCAGCGCCGGATCAGCCGCCGGAGTCACCCAGGTCGAGCCGCCGCCGCGCTTCCAGGCGTCCTTGTAGCGCGGCCAGGCGACCTTCTCGGCGGCGATGTTGCGGTGGAGATTCTCGCCCTCCGGCGTCGTGGTCGCCCACTTCCCCTCCCACCCGGTGCTGGGCGTCAGGTAGAAGCGCCAGGCCGGCGCCCCGGTGCGCGCATCGAACGCCTGAATGAATCCGCGCACGCCGTACTCGGCTCCGGAGGTTCCCACGATCACGAGGTTCTTGTACACGAGCGGGGCGATCGTCAGGGCATAACCGAGCGTCGGGTCGGCGACCTGCCTCATCCATTTCACTTTTCCGGTCGCGGCATCCAGAGCCACCAGCTGTGCATTGAGCGTGGCCATGTACACCGTCCCGTAGCCGAGTCCCACGCCCCGGTTCACCGGACCGCAGCAGAAGATCTCCGTTCCCCCCAGCTTCTGATCGTACCGCCAGATCTGCCTCCCCGTCCGGGCGTTCAGCGCGAACAGATGGTTGTAGGCCGTCGTGATGTACATCGTGCCGTTGTACACGATCGGGGTAGTCTCAAACGACGCCACGATGCCGGTCTGGAAAATCCACCGAGGGACGAGCTGCGACACATTCGAGGTGTTGATCTGGTCGAGGGCCGAGTATCGATGATTGGTGTAGTCGTGGCCGTACGTCAGCCACTCATTCGCGTTGGTGCCGGCCGCCAGGAGCGCCGCCGCGTCCGGCATCGGTCCCTGAGCCCGAACCGCGGCGGGATGGAATCCTTGCGGTGGGACGAGTAAGAGCGAGACGACCAATACCAGGGCGCTGCAGAACGCCACCGCTCGCCGTATCATCGCGCTCCCCCCTCGAGTAGGCCGTGGGCGACCCTCCGCGATGCGAGGCGCATGACACATTGAACTGGCCGGCGCGCACGGCACTGTGCGTCGCGTACGTCGCTGTCGCGTACGTCGCTGCGGAAGTTGGGCGCGCGGAAGTCGTTCTCCTGCCGGCGCGGCGCGTCAGCCGTGGATGGCTCGGCCGAGCGCGCCCAGCGCGGCTTCCCGCATCGCCTCGGACAGCGTCGGATGCGCGTGCACGGCCTGCCCGATCTCCACCGCCGTCGCCTCGAGGCTCCGGCCGAGCACGGCTTCCGGCAGCAATTCGGTGACCTCCGGGCCGACGAGGTGCACGCCGAGGATCTCGCCGAGTTCCCGGTCGGCCACGATCTTGACGAGACCCTCGCGGTGGTCGAGGATGCCGGCCCGGGCGTTCGCCATGAACGGGAACCGGCCCACCGCGACGTCCCGGCCCCGGGCCTGCGCCTCACGCTCGGTGAGCCCGACGCCTGCGACCTGCGGAATCGAGTAGGTCGCCCGCGGCATGAGCAGAGGGTCGAGCGGGGCCGGGTCCTGCCCGGCGATCGCCTCCACGGCGACCGTGGCTTCGGCCGACGCGACGTGCGCCAGGAGCAGACCCCCGGTGAGGTCGCCGGCCGCGTAGACCGTCGGGAGCGACGTGCGCATCCGCGCGTCGACCGGCAGCGCGCCGCGTTCGATGGTCAGGCCGGCCTCGTCCAGGCCGAGCCCGTCCGTCACCGGCTCGCGGCCGACGGCTACCAGCGCGTACTCCGCGTCGACGGTCTCTTCCGCATCGCCGGTCCGCAGGGTGACCCGGACGCCGCCGCCCGCCGGCTCCGCGGCGGTCGCGGCCGTGCCGGTCCGGATCGTCACGCCGCGCCGCTGGAGCGCCTTGCCGAGGACGCCCGCGACTTCGTCGTCCTCGAGCGGCAGGACCGAGGGCAGGTATTCGATGAGTGTGACCTGGGCACCGAATCCGGCAAACACACTGGCGAATTCGACGCCCACGGCCCCGGCGCCGATGATGGCGATCGAGCGCGGGACCGCGGTCAGGCGCAGCGTCCCGGTGCTGTCGAGAACGCGTTCGTTGTCGATCGCCACCCCGGGCAGGCCGCGCGGCCGCGATCCGGTGGCGAGCAGGACGGCCGGGGCCTCCACGTCGGTCGCAGTCCCGTCGCGGCCGGTGACCCGGACGTGCGTCCCGTCGAGCAGGCGGCCGCTGCCCGGGAGGACCGTGATCCGGTGCTTGCGCATGAGATACTCGACGCCGCGGAAGTTCGTGGTGACGACGCGGTCGAGCCGCCGGCGGAGCTGCGGCATGTCGAGGCGCACGCCGTCGGCCGCGATGCCGAATTCCGCCGCCGCGCGCATGTCCTCGAGCAGCCCGGCTGTGTGCAGCAGCACCTTCGTCGGGATGCAGCCGACGTGCAGGCACGTCCCGCCGACCTTGTCGCGCTCGACGAGCGCGGTGCGAAGACCCAGTTGCGTTGCGCGGATCGCGCCGACGTACCCGGCCGGCCCGCCGCCCACGACGATGAGATCAAACGCGTCCATGCGACACACCTCCTACTCCGGCGGCAGGTCCTCGAGCGGCTTCCGGCCGGCGAACCCCTCGTCCGGACCGTGCCAGAAGCCGATGTCGGGCTCGTCGAGCCGCCAGCACAGGAACACCGCACGGCCGCCGCCGGCGCGGGCGGGAAAGTCGACCAGCCCGGCGTCAATGTCGCGGAGGATGCATCCGATGGCGTCGACGTCCCGCACGATCGCCGACAGGCGCGACACGAACCCGTCCAGCTCCTTCTGTTCCTCGGCGATCGTGCCGAGGACGGACTCGCCGGCTTCGAGGCGCCTCCACAACATGTCGATCCGGGCCTTCTTGAGGAGCGCCTGGTGCCGCGTACGGCGCAGTGCGTCGAGGACCTCGCGAAGCCGCGGCAGATGCGCCCGCGCTTCGGGCACCGTGAAAAACCGGGCCGTCACCGTGAGGGCCGGCCCGGACGGCGCCGCGCCGATGCGGCCACGGCGAGCGCGCTGCCCCGCCAGCGATCCGCCGGCCGGGCCCGGCTCGGACGCCGGATCCCGGAAGTCGCACCGGCCCGCGCCGCCCCCCGCCTCACGCGCGCCCCGCGGGCGCGGTCGAGGAACAGCACGCCGTTCAGATGATCGACCTCGTGCTGGAGGATGCGGGCGATGAATCCGCTGGCCCGCAGTCCCACCCGGCGGCCGGTCACCAGCGTGCCCTGCACCGTGACCCGCAGGGCGCGGCGGACCGGCACCACCACGCCCGGCACGCTGAGGCAGCCTTCGTCGTCGACGTTTGTGCGGCTCCCGCGGCGCAGGCGCGGGTTGACGAGCGCGAGCAGGCCGCGCCCGGTGTCGGCCACCAGCACCCGCAGCGGGACGCCGATCTGCACTGCGGCAAGCCCGACCCCGTTGGCGTGACGCATCGTCACGGCCATGTCCGCGACCAGACGCCTGATGGCCCCGTCGACCGCGGGCACAGGACGGCTCCGGCGCCGCAGCAGCTCGGCGTCGGGGTCGTTGAGGGTGACGATCGGCCGCACGCGGCCTCGCGGACCGGGACGCCGGCTCATGCTACAGGTTGTTGGGAACGGCGCGAACGATCCCCTGCTACACCTTCACGCGGACGGTGTGGTATCCCTGACCCCCGTCGGGCAGGGTGGGTTTCCGCTCGGCCGGCTGCAGCTTCCCGGCCCCGTCGTAGGCGCGGGCCTTGAGCGAATACTCGCCCGGCCCCGGCGGCGTCCACTCCGCCGACCAGAACTGCCAGCAGTTCCGATTGAACGGCTCCTTGACCGCCGCCGCAAGCCACGTCTTCCCGTTGTCCGGGCTGACTTCCACCTTGGAGATCCCGCGATCGCCCGCGAACGCCCATCCGCCGAGCGCGAGGACTCCGCCCTCCCGCTGCTCGACGAGAAAGGCGCTGTTCACCTTGACGATCGCTTCTTTGCTCCACCCCTGCTGTTCCCAGTACCCGGTGTAGTCGTGGTTGGCGACCTCGATGCTCGTGAGCCACTTCGGCTGCTTCATCCCGTACCGGTTCAGGAGCAGCACGCGGACCGGCGCGCCGTGCTTCTGGGGGATCGGCGCGCCGTTCATCTCGTAGGCCAGCAGCGTCTCCGGATCCTCGGCGACCGGGAGGGGAATCGATTCGGAATACCCGTCGGCCGCGCGCCAGATGATCGTCGTGGCGCCCGCCCGGACCCCGGCGAGGGCCAACACGTCCTTCACGCGCACGCCCGTCCACTTGGCGTTGCCGATCAGGTCGCCGCCCACCTCGTTGCTGATGCACTCGAAGGTCTGGTACCGCTCGACCGCGGGCGACGCGGCCTTGAGCTCGTCGAGCGAGAACTTGAGCGGCTTGTTGACCAGGCCGGTGACCTCGAGCCGCCACTTGCCGACGTCGACCGTCGGGTCGAAGAAGTTTTTGGACACCTGATAGAAGGCGGTGCTCGGCGTCACCTCGGGCGGCATGCCTTTGATCAGGCGGAACGCCATGTTGGCCGCGGCCGCCGCGGCGCGGCCCGCGGAAGCACCCCACGACGCGAGCCGCGCGCCCACCGCGGCGCCGGCGACCACAAGCGCCGAACGGCGCAGGAGGTCGCGGCGGCTTGACTCGCGGGCACTGCGCCCGTTGGCCCCTGACGCCGCGTCCGCGCGGACCACACCGGCGGCCTCCGAACGGCCGCCCCGCAGGAGTCGCGGACGCGCGGGAACACGGACCAGCGCCGCCAGCACGAGCGCGTAGGCTGCGCAGGCGAGCGCCATCGGCACGGCCGGGTCCGTCACAATGGTCGTCAGCGGAACCCCGAGCGCGTTCCCTTCAATCAACGGCAGGAACCCAAACGTCAGCACCCCCCAGGCCGCCGCGGCGGTCACCGCGGCGCCGCCCAGCACCGGCCAGCGGAGGCGGCCGGTCACAGCGGCGTACAGCGCCCCGCCGAGCCCGAATCCGGCGAGTGAGGCGATGACCGCCATCACGAGACCGAGGGGCTTTGCGAGATGCTGCAGCCGCGCCAGAATCTCGGCAAACACCTGATAGGGCAGGAGCCGGATCATGCGCTCGGCGAGCGCCTCCTGCAGCGTCGGCATGCCGGTCGCGCTGCGGTAGGCGAACAGCACTCCCAGCGCCACGGCGCCGCCGGCCAGGCCGCCTAGGAATCCGCGCGTTTTCGATACGCTCATGGATCGTCACCCCGCGAGTCGCGGCGCCCCCGGTGGGCGCGGCACTTCCCCCTATTCTACGCCGTCCCGTGTAAAGATACGATGTTGACGCGGCAAAGATGCGGAGGACTGGAGACGGCACGTCACCTCAACTGCGGGAGCCGCGGCCCTCCCACTCGTCGCCGGTCGCGGCGATCTCGCGCTGGCGCTGAGTCGTTACGTCGACCAGCCACTGCGGGTCTTCGTACACGTAGTCCTTTCGCAGCGGATGGCCCTTCCAGTCCGCGCTCATCATGATCCGGCGCAGATCGGGATGCCCTTCGAAGACGATGCCGAACAGATCGTAGGCCTCGCGCTCGTGCCAGTCCGCGCCGGGCCACAGCGCGACGACCGACGGCAGGGCGGGCCGCTCCTTTGGAATGGACACCTTCAGCATCACGCCGTGCCGCCGGGCGATGGACGTCAGATGGTAGACACCCTCGAACCGGTCGGGCCAGTCGATCGCGGAGACGAATGACAGGTATGACATGTCGAACTCCGGATTGTCGCGCAGCCAGCGGCACAGATCGATGAGACGATCCCGCGGCACCCGGAAAGTCGGCCCGAGGTAGCGGTACACCTTCGACTCCTCGCGCTTGAGCGGCCGGGGGACCGGCTTGCCCTCCGTCTTGGCCCGCTCCGCGGCCTCCTGCCACTCCCGCTCCCTGGCCTTCCACTCCTCTTCGGCTCGCGCGTCCTCCGCGCGCTGCTCCGCCTGCAGGTCCTGCACGTCGGGAAACCGCGCGACGATCTGGGCGACCTGGTCGGCCGTCACGATACGCGCCCGCCGTCGCCGTTGTGGGTCCGTCCGTGGGCGCGGCGGATGATGCCCGTGGCGATCGGATCCTTCGGCACCGCCTGATGCAGGTCATCGAGCGAGTACAGCAGGGTGCTCCGGTCGAACGTCGAGGTCTCGTAGTGCGGCACGAAGACGATGGCCTCGGTGGGGCAGACCTCGACGCAGAAGCCGCAGTACTGGCACTTGTCCATCTCGATGTCGAAACGGGTCAGGACGCGCTCCTTGCCTTTGCCCTGCGCTTCGATGTGGATGCACCGCGACGGGCAGATCCGCTCGCACTGGAAGCAGATGATGCAGCGGTCCTTGCTCGTCTCGGGATCGATCGGCAGCGCGAGCAGGCCGTGGAACCGGTTGGACACCGGCAGCCGCTCGATAGGGTACTTGACCGTCACCTTGTTGCGGAGCATGACCTGCCACGTCAGGCCGAGGCCCGTGGCCAGGGCCTTCGCCGCTCCCGCGATCCGTCCCCCGACGCTCATACCGGTCCGCCCGCCTCCTATCGATCGACGTCCGACAGGACGATGTCGATGCTGCCGAGGATCGCGATCACGTCGGCGATCTTCCAGCCGCGCATCGCCTCGGACAGCGCGTACAAATTGGTGAACGACGGGGCGCGGATCTTCACGCGGTACGGCATCTCGCCGCCGTCGCTGACCAGATGGATGCCGAGGTCCCCGCGGGCCGATTCCGTGCGGACGTAGACTTCGCCGCGCGGCGCCTTCATCGTCATCGGGACGCGCGAGCGCACCTCGCCGCCCGGCAGCTCTTTGAGCGCCTGGCGGACGATCCGCGCGGACTGCCGCATCTCCTCGAGGCGCACCTGGTACCGGGCGAAGCAGTCGCCCTCGGGGAACACCGGCACGTCGAACGTCATCCGGTCGTAGACCTCGTAGGGCTCGAGCTTCCGGATGTCGATCGCGATGCCGCTCCCGCGCGCCACGGGGCCGCTCGCCCCCATCGCGATGGCCTTTGCGCGCTGGATCACCCCGACGCCCTTGGTCCGGGCGAGGAAAATCGGGTTCGCCGTCAGCAGCCGGTCGTACTCTTCGATCCGGTCGTCAAAGTAGTCCAGGAACGTTTTGACCTCGTCGGTCCACCCCGGCGGCGGGTCGATGTAGACGCCGCCGATCCGGAAGTAGGCGTGGTGCAGCCGCCCGCCGGTGACCTTCTCCATCAAGTCGAGGATCATCTCGCGCTCGCGGAAGCACCACAGGAAGACCGTCGTCGCGCCGAGATCGATGCCCCAGGTCCCCAGCCAGACCAGATGGCTCGACAACCGCGACAGCTCGTCAAAGAGAACGCGCAGATACCTCCCGCGTTCGGGCACCTCGATGCCGGCGAGCCGCTCCACCGCGAGGCAATACACCTGCTCGTTCTGCATCGCGATCAGGTAGTCCATGCCGCGGTCGGCGAGCGACACGTTCTGGACGTAGAGCCGGTGCTCCATCATTTTCTCCACCGACGAGTGCAGGTAGCCGATGTCCGGCTTCACGTCCACGATGTTCTCGCCGTCGAGCGCAACCACCAGGCGCAGCACGCCGTGGGTGCTCGGGTGCTGCGGCCCCATGTTGAGCATCAGCTCTTCGGTGCGAAGCGCCATGCCCACCCCTTCCGCCTCCCCGCCCGGTCTCAGCCTCTCCCGCCGGGAGCGGGACGCGCCGCCATCCGCGCGGCGATCGCCGCGGCCGCCTGCCGCCGGAGGAACGGCTCCTTCTTAATCTGCTCCTGCAGCTTGAGGATGCCTTCGATCAGCGCCTCGGGCCGGGGAGGACAGCCCGGCACGTAGACATCCACCGGCACGACCTGGTCGATGCCTTTGATGATCGAGTAGTTGTCGTAGTAGAACGGCCCGCCGCAGGTGGCGCAGGACCCCATGGAGATCACGTAGCGCGGCTCCGGCATCTGCTCCCACAGCCGCCGCACGATCGGCGCCATCTTGAGCGTCGCCCGGCCGGCCACGATCATCAGGTCGGCCTGGCGGGGCGTCGCACGCGGAATGACGCCCATCCGGTCGAGGTCGAAGCGGCTGGCAAACGCGGCCATCATCTCGATCGCGCAGCACGCGAGCCCGAAGGTGAGGGGCCAGATCGACGAGGCGCGGCCCCAGTTGAGCGCCGCCTCCACCGTGGTCAGGATCAACCCGCCCCCCGGGAGACTGTCGATGATCCCGACGGCCTCGGCGACGGGCGCGATCTGGCTCCGGCGGGGCTCGGGCGGGGCCGCGTCCGGCCGGGGCGGCTCAAAGAATCCCATCGACATGCGGTTCTCCTCCATCCACCGAAACGCGTCGGGCAGCGGCACCTTGCGATCCAGTGCCGCCTGGATCAACTGCTCGATCTGTCACGCACGACCGAACGCGTCGGGCAGCGGCACCTCGCGATCCAGTGCCGCCTGGATCAACTGCTCGATCTGCTCGATCCGTCACGCGTCGCGGAGCTCCGCGAGCGCCATCTCGAGCGTGATCCACGACAGCGTCGCGCATTTGACCCGGACCGGGAACTTGCGCACGCCGGACAGGGCCGCGAGATCTCCGAGGTCGTCGCCGGCCGGGGACTCGGTCCCGGCGGACACGTGCATCATCCCTTTGAACTCGGTAATCAGACGATTCGCCTCCGCCACCGGCTTGCCCTTGATGCACTCCGTCATCATCGAGGCCGAGGCCTGGCTGATCGAGCACCCCTTGCCGTCGAACTTGACGTCCTCGACGACGCCGTCGCGCACGCGCAGCGACACGCGAATCTCGTCGCCGCACAGCGGGTTGGCGCCTTCGCGGGTCACGTCGGCGGGCCGGACCTCTCCGCGGTTCCGCGGGTGGCTGAAGTGGTCCAAGATCACGTCCCGGTACAGATCATCCAGCGACACGGAACAAGTCCCTCGTCTTTGCGAGCGCCCGGCACAGCGCGTCGATTTCCTCGCGGATCGTGTACACGTAGAAGCTCGCGCGGGTGGAGCCGCCGATCCCGAGCTTCCGGTGGGCCGGCTTCGCGCAGTGGTGCCCGGCGCGGACGCAGACCCCTTCGCCGTCCAGCACCTGCGCGACGTCGTGCGGATGGATGCCGTCCATCCAGAAGGATACCACGCCCCCCCGCGAGTCCCCGCGTGAGTCGGGGGCCGGATCGGGCCCCAGCAGGTGCAACCCCGGGATCTCGGCGAGCCGCCCCATCGCGTAGCCCGTGATCTCGCGTTCGTGCTCGAGGACCGCGGTCATGCCGAGCCGTTCGAGGTAGTCGACGGCCACGCCGAGCGCGATCGTATCGCCGACGTTCATCGTCCCGGCCTCGAACTTCCACGGGACCGCGTTCCACTCGGCGCGGTCGAGCCAGACGTCGGAGATCATCTCCCCGCCGCCTTCGAACGGTTCCATCTCCTCGAGCAGGTCGCGCCGGCCCCACAGCCCGCCGGTGCCCATCGGCCCCAGCATCTTGTGGCCGGTAAACCCGAAGAAGTCCGCTCCCAGCGCCCGCACGTCGACGGGCCGGTGCGGCGCCGACTGCGCGCCGTCCACGACGACCACCGCGCCCCGCTCGTGGGCCGCCCTGGCGATCCGCTCCACCGGCACGACCGTGCCGAAGACGTTGCTCACGTGGGCGAGGGCGACGATGCGCGTCCGATCCGTCAGCAGCCGGTCGAGGTCGTCGAGCACGAGCCGTCCGTGGTCGTCGAAGGGGATGTGGCGGAGCCGCGCGCCGCGCTCGTGCACGAGCATCTGCCAGGGGACCAGGTCGCTGTGGTGCTCGAGCTCCGTCGTCAGGATCTCGTCGCCGGGGCCGACGTGGCGGCGGCCCCAGCCGTGTGCGACCAGGTTGAGCGCCTCGGTGACGTTGCGGGTGAAGACCACCTCGGCCGGCTCAGCGGCGCCGATGAACCGGGCCACTTTCCCGCGCGCCTCTTCGTAGGCGGCCGTCGCGCGCTCCGCGATGGCGTAGACGCCGCGGTGGATATTGGCGTTGTACTCCGAGTAGTACTGGACGATCGCGTCGATGACCTGGCGGGGCTTTTGGGAGGTCGCGGCGCTGTCGAGGTACACGAGCGGCTTCCCGTGCACCCGCTGGCGCAGGATCGGGAAGTCGTCACGAATCGTCGCCGGAATGCCCATCGTCATGCCTCCGATCTTCACGCGGCCGTCAGCGCCGGTGCGGCAGGGCCCCGGACCGCCGCGGCTCTGTGGCGACCAGCACGTCATCCCCCTCGACCCTGACCGCGTAGGTCGCGACCGACCGCACGGCCGGCAGGGACAGGACGCGGCCCGTCTTGACGTTGAAGCGCGCGCCGTGCCGCGGGCAGACGACGATCTCGCCGCTGAGGCCGCCCTCGCTGAGCGAGGCCTCCTCGTGCGAGCAGACGTCGTCGATCGCGAAGAACTCGCCGTCCACGTTCACGAGCGCGATCGCGTGCCCGCCGGCCTCGACCCGCGTGATCGCGCCCGGCGGAACGTCCGCCCGGCGCGCCACCCGAACATACTCCCCGTCGGCCCCCGCCTGACGCGGGGTCTCACGCGGGGTCTGCGCGGCGCCGGTCATACGTACCCCGCCATCTTCCGCTCGATCGCGCCGCTCAGCCACTGACGGACCGTGTCCACCGGGATCCGGTCGAAGATTTCGCCGAAGAACCCGTCCACCATCATCCGCACCGCCGTCTCGCGCGGCAGTCCCCGGCTCATCAGGTAGAAGATCTGCTCGTCGTTGAGCCGGCTCGTGCTCGCGCCGTGCGTGCAGCGCAGGTCGTTCGCCATGATCTCGAGCTTCGGCATGCTGTCGGCGCGCGCGCCCTCCGACAGGATGAGGTTCCGGTTGAGCTGGAACGCGTTGGTCTTCTGCGCGCCGTGGTCCGCGCGGATGAGGCCGGCGAAGATCGAGCGCGCCTTGTCCTTGAGGGCGCCCTTGTACAGCAGGTCGCTCGTCGTGCTGGGCGCGGCGTGTTCTTGAAGGGTGTGATAGTCGAAGTGCTGCGCGCCGTCGCCGAACAACACCCCGAGCATCTCGGACGTCGCCCCCTCGCCGGCGAGGCGCGACTCCACGTTCGTCTTCACGAGGCCGGCCCCAAACCCGATCATGAGGGTGTTGACGGTGGCGTCCCGCCCGACGACCGTCCGGACGACGCCGACTTCCCAGAGATTGCGGCTCCAGTCTTCCAGGTTCACGTACCGGATCTGGGCGGCGGTCCCCGGGACGAGCTCGACCGCGTGGCCGGCAAACGTCCGGACCGCCCCGCCGGTCGAGCCGAACACCTCGACGAGCGTGACCCGGCTCCCCTCCCCCGTGACCACCAGCGTCCGCGGCAGAAACGCGACCCCGTCCGGCGTGAGCCAGGTGCCGGTGACGAGTTGGAGATCGGCCTCCACCCCGGCCGGGACGTATAGGAAGGTTCCACCCTGCCACAGCGCGGCGTTGAGCGCCCGGTACTTGTTCTCCGCGGCGCCGATGACGGAATAGAGATGCCGGCGGACGAGATCCGGGTGCGTCGCGACCGCCTCGTCGAGCGAGGAGAAGACGATGCCGGCCCTGGCGAGCTCGGGGGCCAGGCGCGACTGGACCGCGGCCCCATCGACCACCAGTCGCAACCCGGCGGCGGCCGCCGGATCGCCGATCAGCGCGGGCAGTCCGGCCGGGAGCCTCGGCTTGCGGGCCGGTGCGGCGAGCGGCCGCAGGGACGCTAGATCGAGCGGCCGCAGGTCGGTCCGCCGCCACTCGTCCCCGGCGTCCGGGGGCAGCGGCAGCCGGATGAATTCCTCCCACGCCGCGAGGCGCTGTTCGCGCAGCCACCCGGGCTCGCCGGCGGCGGCGCTGCGCCGGATCACGAGATCGCGATCCAGCGCGCCCGCCGTTATGGCCTGCCCCGCGACAGCGGGGGGAGATGGATGCTGGCTCACTCTTCCCTCCATCTGAACGCGTCGATCATCGACGTCTCACGATCCAGTGCCGCCTGGATCGACTGCGCGATCTGCACCGCCCGTTCTGAACGCGTCGATCATCGGCGTCTCACGATCCAGTGCCGCCTGGGTCGACTGCGCGATCTGCACCGCCCGTGCGGTGCGAGAGGGCAGGACGCCCGCCCTGCCCTCTCGACGTTCTCCGGGGTGCCCGGACGCCTAGCCGACCGACCCCTCCATCTCGAGCGCGATCAGCCGGTTGAGCTCGACGCTGTATTCCATCGGCAGCTCGCGCGCAATCGGCTCGATGAACCCGCGGACGATCATGTTCATGGCCTCGTCCTGGTTGATGCCGCGGCTCATCAGGTAGAACAGCTGCTCGTCCGAAACCTTGGAAACGGTCGCCTCATGAGTGACCTGCACGTCCGTCTCGTCGATCTCCATCGTCGGGTACGTGTCCGACCGCGACTTGTCGTCGAGGATCAGCGCGTCGCACCGCACCGCGCACTTGCTGCCGTGGGCGCCCGGGTAGACCTTCACGAGCCCGCGGTAGCCGGCGCGGCCGCCGGACTTGCTGATCGACTTGCTCACGACCGACGACTGCGTATGCGGCGCGGCGTGGATCACCTTGCCGCCCGGGTCCTGGTGCTGTCCCTCGCCCGCGAACGCGATCGAGAGAATCTCGCCCTTGGCGCCGGGTTCCAGCATGTACACGCTCGGGTACTTCATCGTCAGCTTGCTGCCGAGGTTGCCGTCCACCCACTCCATCGTCGCGTCGCGGTAGGCGACCGCGCGCTTCGTCACGAGATTGTAAACGTTCTTGGACCAGTTCTGGATCGTCGTGTAGCGGACGCGGGCGCCTTCCTTGACGATGATCTCAACAACCGCGCTGTGCAGCGAGTCGCTCGTGTACGTCGGCGCGGTACACCCCTCGACGTAGTGGACGTGGGACCCGCGCTCCGCGATGATCAGCGTCCGCTCGAACTGGCCCATGTTCTGCGCGTTGATCCGGAAGTACGCCTGCAGCGGAATCGTGACGTGCACGCCTTCGGGCACGTAGACGAACGAACCGCCGCTCCACACCGCGCTGTTGAGCGCCGAGAACTTGTTGTCCTCGGGCGGGATGACCGTGCCGAAGTACTCACGGACGATGTCCGGGTGCTCCCGCAGGCCGGAGTCCATGTCGAGGAAGATCACGCCCTGCTTCGTCCACTCCTCGCGGAGGCTGTGGTAGACGACCTCGCTCTCGTACTGCGCGCCGACCCCGGCGAGGTACTTCTTCTCCGCCTCCGGGATGCCGAGGCGGTCGAAGGTCTTCTTGATGTCCGCGGGGACGTCGTCCCACGTCTTGCCCTGGTTCTCCGCGGGCTTCACGTAGTAATAGATGCTGTTGAAGTCGATCTCGCCGACGTTGCCGCCCCACGTCGGATTCGGCTTTTTCTCGAAGACGCCGAGCGAGTGCAGGCGCAGGGCCCGCATCCAGTCGGGCTCGCTCTTCATGTGCGAAATCGTCTCCACGATCTCGCGGTCGAGGCCCTTGCGGGACTTGAACGCGTACTTGTCCTCGGGATCGTGGAAGCCGTACTTATACTGATCGAGATCGATGCCCAGTGGGTTGGTGACGGCCATCGCGTCTCTCCTCTCGATTCGAGCGCATTAGTGCTTGACCCAAAAGACTTTGCCGGCGCTGCGGATCTCGCCTTCCCCGGCGACCTCGGCGGCGACCTGCTCGTACTGCGCGCGGATCCCGTCGTAGCCGATCCGGTCGAGCTCGTCGGCGAGTTCCTCGGTCCCCGACGTCACGATCCGCCCGTCGAACATGACGTGGACGCGCGTCGGGCGGATGTACTTAAGGATCCGCGGGTAGTGCGTAATCACGAGCACGCCCATCTTGCCCCCGGACAGCTCGTGCATCCGGTTCACGCCGGCGGCGACGATCTTGACCGCGTCGACGTCGAGGCCGGAGTCGGTTTCGTCCATGATCGCGATCTCCGGCTCGAGCATCGCCATTTGCAAGATCTCGGCGCGCTTCTTCTCCCCGCCGCTGAAGCCCTCGTTGACGTACCGGCCGAGAATCGACGGATCGACCTGCAGCTCCGCCACCTTCTCCTTCACGATCTTCTGAAAGTCGGTGAGGCTCATCAACTGATCCTTGTCCAGCCCGCGCCGCGCGCTCACCGAGGTCCGAAGAAAGCTCGCCATGGTCACGCCGGGGATGCTCACGGGGTATTGGAACGCGATGAACAGACCCTTGCGGGCGCGTTCGTCGGGCGCCATCGCGAGCAGGTCCTCGCCCTTGTAGAGCACCTCGCCGCGCTGCACCTGGTAGAACGGGTTGCCCATCAGGACGTTGGCCAGCGTGCTCTTCCCCGAGCCGTTCGGGCCCATCAGCGCGTGGATCTCCCCGGTCTTGACGGTCAGGGACGCGCCCTTCAGGATGACCTTGTCCTCAACCTGGGCCCACAAATCGTTGATCACGAGCTCTGCGCTCAACCGACCCCTCCCGCCCGGCGAAGGCGCTCCGCCCTGGCGGCACGGAGCGGCTTCGCGGGATTCTGGACTGTTTTAGTCATGTTTCACTCCTTACTATAGTCGCCGTTCGCTCCCTATGTCAACGTTCTCTCCCTATGCCAATTGTCAATTTGGACGCTCGGGAGACGCGCCGCGCGCCCCGCCGGGTGCGCGGCGCCCCAATGCCGAAGTAGACCGCAACGATTGGTGTCCGGGAGGTGGCCCGCATGCCTGCTGATGGCGTGGAATCCCTCATTCGTACGGTCGTCGGACGGCGCGTCTACGATCTGGAACAGCCTCGCACGGCCAGCATGCCGGTCCACGACGCCCACCGGCCCGGCTACATCTATCATCTGCACCGCCGGCACGAAGACACGTACGACCCCGAGCGGCAGGGGCCGCGGAGCGGGGCGTCCGGGATGGTGGTGATGATGGAGCATACCGGAACGCACATCGACGCGCTCTCGCACCAGGCCGCCGGACTGCGGCTCTACGGCGGCGTCGAGATCACCCCGCGTGTGGAAACCCAGCGCGGCTTCACCGTCCACGGCATCGAAACGATGCCGCCGATTGTGGCGCGCGGCGTGCTGCTCGACGTCTGCGCCACGCTGGCGCACAAGTTGGGGGAGGATCCGCTGCCCCCCCACTACCGGATCACCGCGGACGATCTCGAGGCGGCGGCGCGCCGCGCCGGCGTGACGGTCCAGGCCGGCGACGCGCTGCTCGTGCGGACGGGATACGGCAAGATATGGGACGACGCCCCGCGGTACCTCGCCGCCGCGGGGGTGGGCCGGAGCGGCTCGGAATGGGCGGCCGACCACCGCGTGGCCTGCGCGGCATGCGACAACATGACGTGGGACGAAACGGAGGAACGCGATCCCCACACCGGCGGTCAGTTGTTCGCCCACCTGCATCTGATCGCCGAGCGCGGCATTCCGATCATCGAAAACCTCTACCTGGAAGCGCTGAGCCGCGACGGCCGCGCGACGTTTCTCTTCGTCTGCACGCCCCTCAAGTTCGTCGGCGCCACCGGCTCACCGGTCCGCCCGCTCGCGATCGTCTGACCGTTCACCCCGCAGGGGGTGCCACTCCGCCAGATCGTAGAGGGTCCTGAACTGAAAGCCGGCGCCTTCGATCCCTTCGCGCCCGCCTTCGTGGCGGTCGATCACGGCCAGGATGGCCAGCACCGCGGCACCGGCCTCCTCGACGATCCGCGCGGCCCGCACCGCCTGCCCGCCGGTCGTGACGACGTCCTCGAGCACGACGACGCGGTCGCCGCGCTCGATGCGGCCCTCGACCAGTTTCGCCGTCCCGTAGCCTTTGCTCGCTGGGCGGACGATCGCGAACGGCAGACCGGTCTCGAGTGCGACCGCGGTCGCCAGCGGCACGCCGCCGAGCGCCGGACCGGCCAGGCGCGTCGTCCCGGCGGGCAACGCCGCCGCGAGCAGGCGGCCGATGTCGCGGAGCAGCGCGGGATCGGTCTCAAAGAGATACTTGTCGATGTAGAACGAGCTCCGGCGGCCGGAGCTCAGCACGAAGTCTCCCTCGAGAAACGCGGTGCGGACGAGGCGCGCCCACGTGCGCGCGCGGACGTCGGCATCGAGGTCGGTCACGTAGCCGGCGAAGCCGTCGGCGCGAGGCCGACACTGCTCAGCAGCAGACGGGTCAGCGGGGCGACGACGTCTTCGAGCGGCGCCGGCCGGCCGGTGTTGAGCCACCGCACGACGACCTCGCCGATCGCGCCGATCCAGACATAGGCGGCGAGCTCGGTGTCCTGCGCATCGATCCGGTGATCCTGAACCGCCCGATCGAGGTAGCCGCGCAGCACCTCGACGAGCATGCTCTTGAGAGCGATCCGCTCGCCCTGGAACTCCGCCCCGGCCACGGGCCAGTCGAGCAGCACGATTCGCGCGAGCGCGCGGTGGGCCTGGAAGCTCCGGACGATGGTCGCAACGGCCGCCTCCACCTGGCCGACGAGCCCGCGGCCGCGCTGCACCGCAAGGTGCATCTCCTGGGCAAGCGTCGCCACATAATCCTCGACGAGCGAAAAATAAATCTGCTCTTTGCTCTCGAAGTAGAAATAGACGGCACCCTTGGAGGTGCCGGAGGCCTTTACGATGTCATCGACGACCGAACCGTGAAAACCCTTACTGGCAAATACTTGCGCGGCTGATTCGAGGATTTTCCTGCGAGTATCTTCTTTTTGCTGCGACTTCCTCAACCGCTCTGCCACTGTGGCCATTTTTCCCCCCAGACTGACCGGTCAGTCTCTAACCGCCAGTATACGGTCAAGGGCACCGGGTGTCAAATGCAGCGCCGATGTGCTACTCCAAGGCCTCCATCTCGGCGTCGGTCAATCCGAAGTGATGGCCGACCTCGTGGATGACGGTCTTGCGGACTTCCTCGACGATCTCGGCCTCCGTCCGGCACACCGCTTCGATGTTGTGCTGGTAGATCACGATGATCTCGGGGACTTCGTACGCCGCCATCGGGGACTGCTCGAGCTCACTGACGCCCTGATAGAGACCGAGGATGTCGCCGCCGAGCTCCGCGGCGATGTCCCGCGACGGCCGCGCCTCCACGACCACCGCGATATTGCCGAGGCGCGCGGCGAAGCGCGGGGGCAGGCCGTCGAGGGCTTCGGCCACCAGGCGCTCGAAGGCGGCGCGCCGCATCGATCGGGGCCGTACCTTTACACGGCCTCGGCGAGGTGGCGGTGGATCAGCGACTCGACCTGCGGCACTACCGCGTCCCAGTCCGTCCCTTCCACGCGGGTGATCGTGATGAAGTCGTTGAGAAAGAAAACCTGCCGCACGCCCGGAATCCCGAGCAGCTCGCGCGCCAGCGGTACGGCGGCGGTCGCGGGGTCGGTGAACGTCTGACTGCGGCCTTCCGTCACGCGCCGGTTCAGCACGAACTTGAGTGCGTTCGCGTTGGGCGTAGGCTGTACGGTTACGGTCAGCGCGGCGCTCACGGTCGCTCCTCTTCGTGCACGATCCGTCTACCGCCCGCCGTTGTCGCGCTCCGGCCCTCCCTCATCTTGGCCGGGCAGTTTGGGGAACAGGTTAAACGGGAAAGGCGGCGGTCCCTGGCTCACCAGCACGTCCACGCCCCCGTTCGGCGAAAGATGTGTTCCGGCCGCCTGAAACTGGTGGATGATCCTGCCGCTTGGAACGTGATCATCGGCGGTGTAATTGACCTGGCCCAGTCGCAGCCCCAGCCGCTCGAGCGTGCCGGCGGCGTTCGTGACGGTCTGCCCCGTGAGGTCGGGGACGAGGCCGGATCCCTGACTGACGACGAGCGAGATCACCGTGCCTTTCGCGACCTCACGGCCGGCCGGGGGATCTTGGGCCAGCACGGCTCCGACGGGCGCCTTGGGGTCCTGCCGCTGCCTCGCGACAAGCACACCCAGCCGCAGTTGTTGCGCCGTCTGTCCGGCGCCGGTGACGGTCCGGCCGACAAGGTTCGGCACCGCGACGTGCGCCGCGGTCCAGGCCGCGCGGTAGGCCGCGCCGAGAATCAGGAGGGCGAGTCCCAGGGAGACGGCCGCCACGCCCACGCGCGCCCCGGTCATGACGGAACGGCCCGGCCGCGGCAGATGCAGCCGCGCTGTGTCGGAGACATCGAGCCGGGCCGCGGCCGCCAACTCCGAGCCGGCCGCCGCACCGGCACCGTCCCGCAAACCCGGCCCGTCGGCCGGCAGGTGCTGCGTCGCGAACACCGCATCGCGCGACAGCTGCGCCGTGGCCGCGACGGCCGCGTCGCTTCCGCGATGTTGGCTCCGAGACGCCCCCGGCGGCACGAGACCCTCCAAGCGCGTCGTCGCGTCCGCTTCGCCCTGGGCCGCGGCGCGCGGCGAAAGGCCGTCCGCGAGCCGATGGAGTTCTGCGGCGAGGTCGGCGGCGTCGGGATAGCGGCCGGCCGGTACTTTGGCGAGCAGCCGCGCGACGACGGACGCGGCGGCCAAAGACACGTCGGGCCTCACCGCCCGCAGGTCCGGCGGCGCCTCGTTGAGATGCTTGAGTGCCACGGCGATGGGGGCTTCGCCGGCAAAGGGCGGCCGCCCGGCGAGCATCTCGTAGAGAACGACGCCGAGCGCGTACTGATCGGACGCCGGCCCGGCGGCCTCGCCCCGAACCTGCTCGGGCGCCAGGTAGGGCGCCGAGCCCAGCACGGTCCCCGTACGCGTCAACGAGGTCGCATCCAGCGTCCGCGCGATGCCGAAGTCGGCCACTTTGACCCGGCCGTCGCCGGTCAGGAGAATGTTGTGGGGCTTGATGTCGCGGTGCACGACGTGGCGGTTGTGCGCGTAGGCGAGCGCGTCCGCCACCTCGGCCGCGATGCGGAGGGCGTCCGCTTCCGGCAGGCGGCCGTCCCGCTGCAGACGCTCCCGCAGGGTGCCGCCGGACACATACTCCATCGCGATGAACTGCCGGAGGCCGTCCTGGCCCCATCCGTAGACGGTGACGATGTGCGGGTGGGTGAGTGCGCCGGCCGACGCCGCCTCATGCCGGAACCGGCGCCGGGATTCCTCGTCGCGGGCCAGGACGTCGGCGAGGACCTTGACCGCGCATGGACGCCGGCCGCCGCGGTCCCACGCCCGGTACACGGTCGCCATGCCGCCGCTGCCGAGCGGGGTCTGCAGCTCAAAGCGTCCGTCGAGCACGTCTGATGCGGTCAATGCAGCCGTTGGGTCGCGACGAGTCCCGGCAGTTCGGTCGCCCACGACGCGCGGCGCGCAAAGGCAATGACCGGCGGCAGGTAGCTGCGGATGAGCGCGATGATCCGCTCGGGCGACGCGAGGCCGCTGCCGGTGAGCAGCGTCCAGCGCGTCTCCAGCATCGCGGCGAGGTGCAGCGCCAGCTCGGTGGAGATCATGCCGATGTCCGCCAGCGGCAGAAACACCTCCCACCGGCGTGAGGGCCGCGCGATGCCGTAGGTGATCAGCATCGCCTTCGCGATGCCGGTCGCCGCCCCGCTCGCATTGCTGAACACTCCGACGAGCTGCGCGACGCGTTCGGCGTCCCGCGCGACGGAGTCCACGTCCCGGGTGAACATCTCGAGAATCGGCACGGACGTCAGCACGCGCGCCAGCCGCCACCCGATGCGGATCGGGTCGAGCGCCCGCGCCGCGGTCCCGGCGCCGTGCGCCGGCTCCTCGGTCGCGGTGCCGAAGCCGCGGGCCTTGAGAATCGTCTCGTGCGCCTCTTCCAGCAGGCGCGGCCGCTCCTGGTCCAGCCGGCCGGCCATCTGGCGGGCGAAGGCGTCGCGCGCCGCGGGATCGTTGTCCGCCAGCACGCGGCCCCACGTCAGCACCTCGTAGACCACCGGCAGGATGTGCGCGTTGAGGCCAAAGGGCATGAGCACGCCGGGCGCGTTGCCGAGGGGATTCCCGGTGCCGAGGCCCTCGAGGTACTCCGTGATCGCGTCCCCGTCGATGCCCTCGCGGAACACCAGGCCGATCTCGATGTCCGAATCGGGCCACGTGCGCTCGACGGCGGGCTGGCCGTACAGGTAGGCGGCGACGACTTCTTCCTCACCCCCAAAGAAGCGCGCCAGGTTCTCGTACGCGTTCACACGGACCTCTCCGCCGGGGCATTCATTAGTCTTAACATACCACGGTCGGAGGGCGGTTCGTCGCGGCGCCGCCCCATCCGTCAGCGGTCGCCGCCGACCCCCGCGGCGCCGGCCGCCAGGCGCTTCAGCCGCTCGAGGTCGACGTCCTGGAGCACCGTGAGCTTCTGCGTTTCGAGCGAGCCCTCGGCGTGGATCGCCAGGACTTCCAGATACCCGCCGAGATCCGACGCCACGAGATCCCGCAGCAGGTTGATGACGCGGAGGCGGTCCCCGGCGCCGACGCCGTCGCGGCCGCCAAGCGCGCCCTCGAACAGACGCCGGACCTCCGGGTTCTCCCAGTCCTCTTCCATCGGTCCGGTCACGAGCAGGCCGCCGGCGAGATCCTGCACGTCGCGGACGGCGTCGTGATAGCCGTGCGCGAACTGGTATTTCGCCGCGTTCGCAAGCGCGACGTCCGGGACGGCGATGCCGCCGACCTCGCGCGCGCCGGCCGCGGCGGCGGTGCCGAGCCCGCGCGTGGTCTGCAGGTAGAGGGCGAGGCGCGCCAGTTTGTCCCGCACGTGCGCCGCCCCGAGCAGGCCGTGGTAGTCGGCGATGAGGGCGGCGCCCCCAAGCAGCAGCTCGAGCAGCGGCCCCTTGTATGAGACGGCCGTGAAGCGGTGGAACTCCACGAACGTCCGGGCGAGCGCTCCCGCGGCCCGCCATTCCCCGCACAGGAAGACCCGGTCCCAGGGGACCAGGACGTCGTCGAACACGGTGAGCGACTCCGTCAGGCTGTACCGGCTGCTCAGGGGGTTGTCGAACGCGCCGGTGGCCCCGAAGCCGCGGGCGCTCGCGATCATCGTCAGGCCGGGCGTCGCGGCGGGGACGGCGAACGCGACGGCGTAGTCGGCGTCGGCTTCGCCCATCGCGCGCGTCGGCAGCACGAAGATCTCATTCGCGAACACCGCGTTGGTCGTGTGCGCCTTCACGCCCCGCACGACGAGCCCCTCCGGCGTCTCGCGGACCCGATGAACGTAGGCGTCCGGATGCCTCTGGTCCGACGGCCGCCTCGCCCGGTCGCCCTTCGCGTCGGTTTGGGCGACCGCCATGGCCAGGTCGCCGTCGCGGCACCGCTCGTACAGCGCCCAGACCCGGGGCGCGTACGCCGTGCCCGCTTCGCGGTCGAGGCCCGCGGTCACGATCATGAGCGCGAACAGCGCGTCGGTGCCGATCTCTTTGATGAGCGGCACAAACGAGCGCGCCTCGCGCGTGACGTGCTCGATCAGATCGCGGCGCCGGAGCAGGTCCTCGCCCGAGCGCGGGATCGCGAAGTACCGGCTCATCGGTCCGCCGTCCGGCCCCGGCACGACGAGCAGGGCGTCGTCGGGGCGCTCGTGCGCCAGCCGGAAGTCGATCGCGACGTGCCGCGCGCCGCGGCCGAGATGCGGGTGGACCGTCACGTCGTCGACCTGCTCGCCGCGGTAGACGACGCGGCGTCCGTCGCGAAGGCTCGAGAGGAACCGCTCGGGACTACGAAGAGGCATCGGCATCTCCCCCAGGGGGATCCGGCGTCGGGGGGCCCGCGGACGGCGCCGCCCGGAGCACGTACTTCTGGATCTTGCCGGTCGCCGTTTTGGGCAGCGCCTCCATCAGGTCGACGATCTTCGGCGCCTTGAAATGCGCCAGCCGCGCCCGGCAGAACGCGATCAACTCGGCGACGGTCGCCCGCGCCCCGGGCCGGAGGACGACGTAGGCCCGCGGTACTTCTCCCCACACCGGATCCGGCGAGGCCACGACCGCGGCTTCCAGCACCGCGGGGTGCTGGTAGAGCACGCCCTCGACTTGCACCGAGGAGATGTTCTCGCCCCCGCTGATGATGAGATCCTTCTTGCGGTCCACGATCTCGAGGTAGCCGTCGGGATGCACGACGGCGAGATCGCCGGTGTGGAACCAGCCGCCGGCCGTCGCGGCCGCGGTGGCCTCAGGATCCCGATAGTACCCCGGCGTGACGGTCGGCCCGCGCACGACGATCTCGCCGATCTCCGCCCCGTCGCGCGCCACGTCGCTGAGATCCTCACGCGCGACGCGCACGCGGCCGGCGGCGATCTGGCCCACGCCCTGCCGCGCCTTGATCGCGGCGCGCTCCGCGAGCGGCAGGGTGTCCCAGGCCGCGCGCCACTCGCACACGGTGAGCCACGGCCCGGTCTCGGTGAGGCCGTAGACGTGCACGATCTCGAACCCCAACTCTTCCTCGCACCGCGTGATCAGGGCCGCCGGCGGCGGCGCCCCGCCGACGTACCACCGCACGCGCTGCCGGGGCCGCCAGCCGCGCGTGCTTGAATCTCCGCCGAGCATGACGAGCACGGTCGGCGCGGCGAAGGCGACGGTGACGCCTTCGGCGTCGATGAGCCGGACCACCGCGGGCGGGTCGACGCGGGGCAGGCACACCTGTCGCGCGCCCGCGGCGGCCATGGCCCACACGCCGCCCCACCCGTTCACGTGAAACATCGGCAGCGTGTGGAGGTAGACGTCGGCGGCGGTGAGGCGCGCGTGGACCACCACGTCGAGGACGTTGAGCGCCGTCTGCCGGTGGGTCATCACGACGCCCTTCGGGCGTCCGGACGTCCCGCTGGTGTAATTGATGGTGATCGCGGCGCTCTCATCGACCTCGTCGACTGCCTCGAGAAGCCGCCGGGCGCCCCCGGCCGGGACCGCGGCGATCAGCTCTTCCACGGTCGGCGCCGGCCTGCCCCCTCCAGGGGGCTCCGCGGAGAGCAGCACGAGACGCCGGCCGGCCTCGTCACAGAGCCCGCCGGCGAGATCGGCAAAGGCCGGGTCGGCCAGCACCATGCGGCAGTCGCTGTGCCCGAGGATGTAACGATACTCCGCCGGGCCGAGGCGCGTGTTCAGCGGCACGAGCACGGCCCCGGCGAGCGGGACGGCGGTGTAGCACTCGAGGGCCCGGTGGGTGTTCGGCGCGAGCACCGCGACCCGGTCCCCCGGCGCGAGGGCCGCGCGCAGGCCGGCGGCGAGGCGCAGGCACCGGTCGGCGAACTCCCCGTACCGGTACCGCGTGTCGCCGTCGACGACGGCGGGCCAATCCGCGTAGACGTCCGCGGCGCGGCGAAAGAATTGCAGGGGCGACAACGGGGCCCGCACGCGGGCGGTTTTCTGCGGTGCGGAAATCGGCCCCTGCTCGGGGCCCGCGGTCAGCCGCGCTCGACGGTTCCGGCCGGCGCGCTTACCGGACGCGGCCCGGCCGCCGGCGCCGGTGTGTCCTTCGGCACGAGCCGCCAGAACTTCGGCAGCCACGAGCGCCACTCGTCGAGCAGCGCCCAGGCCCGGGCGCTGCCGGTCGCTTCCGCGTGCGCCAGCACCAGCCCGCGGAGCCGCGCCGCGTCTGCCGGGTCGTCCACGCGCTGCGCGGTGACGAGCCCGGGATGATAGCGCCGGGTGAACCGTCCGTCGGCGTCGAGCACGAACGCGATGCCGCCGGTCATGCCGGCGCCGAAATTCCGTCCGGTCTCGCCGAGCACGACCACCGCGCCGCCGGTCATGTACTCGCAGCCGTGGTCGCCCACGCCCTCGACGACGGCGACGGCACCGCTGTTGCGGACCGCGAACCTTTCCCCGGCCCGGCCGGCGGCGAAGAACCGTCCGCCCGTCGCGCCATACAGCACGGTGTTCCCGACGATCACGTGCCGGTGGGACGCGGCCCGCAGAACCTCCGGCGGCCGGATCGCGAGTTCCCCGCCGGTCATGCCCTTGCCGGCGTAGTCGTTGACCTCCCCCGTCAGCACGAGGCGCATGCCGGACACGCACCACGCGCCGAACGACTGGCCCGCGGTCCCGGAGAAGCGGAGGGTGATCGTCCCGTCCGGCAGTCCGGCGTCGCCGTACCGCCGGGCGATCGCCGCCGCGATGCGGCCGCCGACCGCCCGGTCGCCGTTTGTAATGCCGAACTCGCGGTCGACCGGCCGGCCGTCGAGAATCGCGTCGCGGATCTCGAGCAGGATGTGATCGTCATACGGCGTCCCGGGCCGGTCGTTGCGGTCCTGGCGTTGGCGGCGGGCCCGCGTGCCGGACGGGTCCGGATCGGCGAGGATCGGCGCGAGCGTGAGGCGGCGCGCCCGGCCCGAGGCGAGGTCCGCGCGCACGCGCAGCAGATCCGCGCGTCCGACGATCTCGTCGACCGAGCGGAAGCCGAGCGACGCGAGGATGCGCCGCACGTCCTCGGCCACACCGAGGAAAAAGCGGATCACGCGCTCCGGCGTCCCGGGAAACTTGGCGCGCAGGTCGTCCCGTTGGGTGGCGATGCCGACGGGGCAGGTGTTGAGGTGGCATTGCCGCGCCATCACGCAGCCGAGCGCCACGACCGCCGCGCTGGCGAACCCGAACTCCTCGGCGCCGAGCATCGCGGCGACGACGACGTCCCGGCCGGTCTTGAGCCCCCCGTCGACCCGCACGCGCACCCGGCCGCGCAGGTTGTTCGCGACGAGGGTCTGCTGCGTCTCGGCCAGGCCGAGTTCCCACGGCACGCCCGCGTTCTTGATCGAATCAAGCGGCGAGGCGCCGGTCCCGCCGTCACAGCCGGCGATGTGGACCGTGTCGGCGTAGGCCTTGGCCACCCCGGCCGCGATCGTCCCGACGCCGGCCTCGCTGACGAGCTTCACCGAGACCCGCGCGCTCGGATTGCCCTGCTTCAGGTCGTAGATAAGCTGCGCGAGATCCTCGATGCTGTAGATGTCGTGGTGGGGGGGCGGCGAGATCAGCGTGATTCCGGGCTGCGAGCGCCGGATCCGGGCGATTTCCTCGCTGACCTTGTTCCCCGGGATCTGGCCGCCCTCGCCCGGCTTGCTCCCCTGCGCGATCTTGATTTCGAGCTCCTGCGCGGAGGCCAGGTACGCCGCGGTGACGCCGAAGCGCCCGGACGCGATCTGCTTGATCGCGGAGTTGGCCGAATCCCCGTTCGGCCGCGGCGCGTACCGGGCGGGGTCCTCCCCGCCTTCGCCGCTCGCGCTGCGGGCGCCGAGGCGGTTGGCGGCGACGGCAAGCGTCTCGTGCGCCTCGCGGCTGAGCGAGCCGTGCGACATCGACGACACGATGAACCGCCGGACGATCGACGCGGCCGGCTCCACGTCGTGCAGCTCGATCGGGGTGCGCCCGTGCAGCTCGAGCAGATCGCGCAGCGCGGTGGGCGGCCGGTGCGTGACTTCCCAGGCGTACGCGAGGTAGTCCTCCTCGGCGCCGTTGAGCGTGAGCCGGTGCAGTCCCCGCAGGACGTTCGGATGGAAGGCGTGGTAGTCGCCGCCCTTGCGGAAGCGGAACATGCCCGGATCCCCGAGCCCCGGGACGGCGCCCGCCGCCCAGGCCTCGCGGTGGCGCGCCAGCGTGTCGTCGCCGACCTCGGCGAGGCCGATCCCGCCGAGCCGCGACGGCGTGCCGGTGAGCGCGAACTCCACCAGCGCGTGCTCCAGCCCGACGGCTTCGAAGATCGCCGCCCCGTGGTAGCTGCTGATCGTCGAAATGCCCATCTTGGACATGATCTTGAGCAGACCGGCTTCGAGCGCGCGGCGGTAGCGGTCCAGCGCCTCAGCGGGGGCGAGCCCCTGGCGCCGCCCCTCGTCCGCCACCACGTCGTAGGCCAGCGCGGGACACACGGCGCTCGCGCCGTAGCCGATCAACAGAGCGATGTGGTGGACGTCGCGCGCCTCGTCGGTTTCGACAATGAGGCTCGTGCTCATCCGCACCCCGCGGCGGATCAGCGCTTGATGCACGGCGCCGACGGCCAGCACAGCCGGAATCGGCGCGCGGGCCGCGTCGGCCCGCCGGTCGGAGAGCACGAGCAACGCCGTCCCCTCCTCCACCTGATACGCGGCGTCGTCGCAGAGCCGCACGAGCGCGCGCTCGAGCCCGTCCAGCCCCTCGGCCGCCGGGAACACCGCATCGAGGGTCCGGAGGCGGAAGCGGTCGCCGAGACCCGCAAGGACGGTGAGATCGTCCGGCGCGAGAATCGGGCTCTCCAGCTCGACGAGGCGGGCGTGCGCCGGAGTTTCCGCGAGCCGACTCGGCCGCGCGCCGGCCAGCGTGCGCAGCGACATCACGAGTCGCTCGCGCAGGGGATCGATGGGGGGGTTGGTCACCTGTGCGAAGCGCTGCTTCAGGTAGTGGGCGACGAGCCGCGGCCGGACCCCGAGCACCGCGGGCGGCGTGTCGTCGCCCATCGAGCCGACGGGATCCTTGGCCTCGCCGAGCATGGGCAGGAGAATGCGCTGGATCTCTTCGCGCGTGTAGCCGAACAGCACCATGCGGCGCTGCCTGTCGGCGCCCCCGTCAGGGGGCGCGGCAGGGTCCGGCTTCACGGCGCGCGCCGCCGCGTCCGGACGGGCCCGCTCCTTCGCCAGCCACGCACCGTACGGCCGCCCCGCGGCCGCTTCCGCCTTGATCACCTCATCGGGCAGGATGCGCCCGGCGACGGTGTCGACGGCGATCATCCGCCCGGGACCGAGGCGCCCCTTCTCGACCACGCGCGTCGCGTCCAAGTCGACGACGCCGGCCTCGCTCGCGACAATGACCAAACCGTCCTCGGTGACGGCGTACCGGGCCGGGCGGAGACCGTTGCGGTCGAGCGTGGCCGCGGCGTACCGGCCGTCGGAGAAGGCGAGCGCGGCCGGTCCGTCCCACGGCTCCATGATCCCCGCGTGAAAATCGTAGAAGGCGCGGACCTCGGCCGGCATCTCCGCGTGATGCTCCCACGCCTCAGGGACGAGCATCATCATCGCGTGCAGCGTGTCGCGCCCGGACCGGACGAGCAGCTCGAGCATGTTGTCCAGCATCGCGCTGTCGCTGCCCCCGCGCTGGATCACGGGCAGGAGGTCGCGCATCCGCTCCCGCCAGACGGACGAGCGGGCCTGGCCTTCGTGCGCCGCCGCCCAGGTCACGTTGCCCGAGAGCGTGTTGATCTCGCCGTTGTGGGCGAGGAACCGGAACGGCTGCGCGAGCGGCCAGCTCGGGAACGTGTTGGTGCTGTACCGCTGGTGGAACAGCGCGAGCGCTGTCTCGTACCGCGGGTCGCGCAGGTCCGGATAGAACCGCGCGAGCTGCGGGGCGACGAACATGCCCTTGTAGACGACCGTGCGGTGCGAGCACGAGGCGATATAGGTGCCGTCGATCCGCTCCGCCTCGAGCCGGCGCTCGATGATCCGCCGCGCGAGGTACAGCGCCCGCTCGAAATCGTCCGCGCCGAGCCGCTCCGGCCTCCCCACGAGCGCCTGATGGATGTCGGGGCGGGTGCGCGCGGCCTGCGCGCCGAGCGCGCTCTGGGCCACCGGCACCGGCCGCCACCCGAAGAAGACGAGGCCCTCCCGCGTGACGACGTCCTCGATGACCGCGCGCGCGCGCGCCTGGACGCGCACGTCGCGCGGCAGGAATACCATCGCGACGCCGAGGTCCGCGTGGCGGGGCGCGTGGACGCCGAGGCGGTACAGATCGGGGAGCAGCAGCCGGTGCGGAATCTGCGTGAGCACGCCCGCGCCGTCGCCGGTCTTGCCGTCGGCCGAGACGGCGCCGCGGTGCGTCAGGCGAGTGACGGCTTCGAGCGCGATTTCGAGCACGGCGTGGCTGCGTCCGGCCGTGGTCGCGACGAACCCGGTGCCGCACGCGTCGTGTTCGAACCGTGGGTCGCGCAGACCCGACACCACCCGTCGCCTCCTATCTGAGCGCGTCGGCCAGCGCGTCGACACGCCGCCTACGGCGTGAGCCAGAACGTCCAGGACCGCCCGGATCAACGGCACGGGCTGCTACACACGTCTGAGCGCGTCGGCCCGCGGGTATACAAAAAAGCCCGCGCGAGAGTCCAAAAAGAGGAACCCTCCCTCGGGCTTTTGTCCCGACGGTGTAGCGGCTGTGACAGGCCGCCTGCGCCGCTCGGTCCTGGCCGGCTCCCGGGCCGCGGAACCCTAGGCGCACTCCCTCCCGCCGGCGTCCGGGCCGGCTGGTGAGCGATATGCGATTATCTCTCTATCCGTTGGTATCAGATTCCCGAAGGCTTGTCAAGGAATCCGCAGAAACGTTCGGCGTCCGGGGAGCTACGATCCGCGCCGGTAGGCGATCTGCCCGCGGGCAACCGTCAACACCACGTCCCCGTCGCGCCCCAGCACCACGAGATCGGCGTCCATTCCGGGGGCGATGCGGCCCTTCCGGCGGTGCAGCCCGAGCACTTTGGCCGGCGTGAACGACGCGGCCTGCACCGCGTCCCGGCGGCTCACGCCCGCGGCCCCGGCGAAGTTCTGCACGGCCCGGTGCAGCTGGAGCACGCTGCCGGCGAGGCTGCCGTCGGGGAGCCGCGGCACGCCGTCTCTCACGTCGATCGTCTGCGCCCCCAGGGTGAACGACCCCCGGCCCATCCCGGCGGCAGAGACCGCATCCGTCACGAGCGCCACGCGGCTCATGCCGGCCGCGTGCGCGGTCAGCGCCAGCACGGCGGGATGCACATGCGCGAGGTCGGCGATCACGCCGAGCGTAAGCGCCGGCGTCACGAGCGCGCCGCCGGCGGCGCCCGGCTCCCGATGGTGAATGCCGCGCATCGCGTTGAACAGGTGCGTCACGAGGCGCGCGCCCCACCGCGCGGCCGCCTGCACGTCGTCGAAGGCCGCGTCGGTGTGTCCGATCGCGACGACGACCCCGGCTTCCACGAGCCATCGGACGGCGGGCTCGGCGTTCTCCAGTTCGGGCGCGAGGGTCATGATCCGCACGGTGCCCTCGAGCCGGCGGACGGTCTCGGCGATCTCGTCGACGTCCGGGGACCGGAGATCCTGCGCGCGGTGCGCGCCGCGGCGCAGCGGATTGAGGTACGGGCCTTCGAGATGCACGCCGAGAATCTCCGGCAGCGCGCCCGGACGGCGCATCGCCGCGGCGGCGATCTCCCCGGCGCGCCGCATCTCCTCGAGCGGCGCGCTCGTGATCGTGGGCACGTAGGCCGTGACGCCGGTCGCCGCGAGGTAGCGGCCGAGGGTGTCGTACGCCGCCGCCCCCGCGCGCAGGCAGTCGACGCCGGCGCCGCCGTTGACTTGGAGATCGATCAAGCCCGGGATCAGCGTGGCGTCGGGGAACGAGAGGCCCCCCCTCGGGGCCGCCTCGGCGGAGACGCGCACAATGCGGCCGTCTTCGATCACGACGACGCCTGGGGTGAGATCACGGTCGGCGGCGAGCACCGTGCCGGCGGAAACGATCATCTCCGCGTGCTTCCGGCCCGCGCGCGATGCTTCCTGCGGCAGGCGCGGCGCGGCGCACCGGAGAACTCAGGACCGTGACGGTTCGACCGCTGCGCGCCGCGGACCTGGAGGCCTGCGCGGCGATCATGTCCGGGCTGCCGCTGTGGCGGCAGTACGGCGTGACTGCGCGTGAGGCGCGCGAGACGTTCGCCGCGGCGCTGGCCGGCGACGCGCGGGTACAGGTGGCGGACGACGGCGCGCGCCTCGTGGGCTTCGTCGAGTATCTCCTGCGGGGCACCTTCGGGCACAGCGGGTACGTATGGGCCGTCGGCGTCGCCGCGGACGCGCAGGGGCGCGGGGTCGGCCGGCTTCTGATGGACGCCGCGGAAGCGGAGATCTTTGCGACGGGGCCCAACGTCTTTCTGCTGGTCACCGCGGCGAACGACCGGGCCCGGCGCTTCTACGAGCGCCGGGGCTACCGGCGGATCGGCGAGCTGCCCGACTACGTCCGGCCGGGCGTCACCGAGGTGCTCTACCGGAAGACGCGCGGTCCGATCCGCGCCCCCGCCCGAGGGGCGCCCGGAGGACCTGCCCCCGTCGGGGGCGGCGCTCGAGACCGCGACAGACCAGGGGGTGATCGATGACGGTACGAAGGTTCGCCTGGCTTCTCCTCGCACTCGCGATCGCGATCCCGGCGCAGGTCCTGCGCGCGGGCGCGGCGCCGGGTCCCGTGACGCTGACGCTCGGCGTCGATCAGGAGGTCGTCGGCCTGGACCCCAACAAGGTGACGGCCTTCTCCTCCTTCCGGCGCATCGACCTCCTCTACAACCGGCTCGTCCGGTACGACGCCGGCCTGCACGTCGTCGGCGACCTCGCCGAGTCGTGGGATACGCCCGACCTGCGAACGTACATCTTCCACCTGCGTCGGGGCGTCCGGTTCCACGACGGCGCCGAACTCACGGCCGACGACGTCGTCTTCACCATCCAGCGCATCCTCGATCCCAAGACGGCCTCGCCGGCCCGGTCGTACCTGGACGCGGTCGACGGGGTGACCGCGGTCGACCGGTATACGGTGCGGCTGCATCTCGCCTACCCGCTTGCCTCCGTCCTCTCCGGGCTGACCTCCGGCAACGCCTCGATCGTGGAGAAGACCGCGGTCCTCCGCGCGGGCGATCTGCAGAAGACCGAGGCGGGCACGGGCCCGTTTATGCTGGCGCAGTGGGTGCCGGACAACTATATGCGCCTCGCGCGGAACCCCCGCTACTTCAAGCGCGGCCTGCCGAAGGTCGACGAGGTGGTCATCCGGGTGATCCCGGAGCAGGCCTCGCTGCTCGCCGGCGTGCGGAGCCGCAGCCTCGACATGGCGACGATTTCCGACGGCAGCGTCGTCAAGCAAGCCATGGGCGACCGCGGCCTGGCCGTCCAACAGGCGCCGAGCCTGAACCTCCGCATCTTCTCGTTCAACACGACCCGGCGGCCGTTTACCGACCCGCGGGTGCGCGACGCGATCGCCTACGCCATTGACCGGCAGGCGATCGTGAACGCGGCGGAGTTCGGCATGGGCGTCGTGAGCGGCCCGATCCCGGCACCCGACAAGGTGTGGGCCCTGCCGGTGCGCGACTTTCCGGAGTACCGGCCGGATCCGGCGCGCGCCAAGCAGATGCTTCAGCAGGCGGGCGCGGCCGGCGCATCGTTCACGATCACCGCCTCGCCGACCTATGAGGGGGGCCTCGCCGTCGCCGAAGTGATCCAGAGTCAGCTGCGCGCCGCCGGCCTCAACCCCACGATTCAAAACGTCGAATGGGGACAGTACATCAACCTGTGGGTGAAGCGCGACTTCGACGCGATGGTCGAGCTCCGCGGCGGCGATCCCGATCCGGACCGCTTCCTCTACCGCACGTTCTACAGCACCGGGGCGGTCAACAACTTTCTGTTCAAGGACGCGGCCGTCGACCGGCTGCTCGATCGCGGCCGGGTCCACGTCTCCGTCGACGAGCGGGCGCCGATCTACCACGACCTGGAACGCCAGCTGGTGCGCCAGGCGCCCGCGGTCTTTCTCTATACGCCGATGGAATCGCAGGTGCTCCAGCCCTACGTCAAGGGCTTCCGGCTCGTGCCGACGGGCGCGATCACCTACCTGGAGGAGACGTCCGTCCAGCGCTAGCGGAGCCGTCCGGGCGACGGAGATTCACGCCGTGAGCCGGGCCGCGTGACCGCGTTTCTCGCGGGCCGGCTCCTCACGCTCGTCCCCGTCCTGTGGGGCGTCTCGATCGTCGTGTTTCTGCTCGTCCACCTGCTGCCGGGGAATGCGATCCAGATGTTCCTCGGCACGCAGGTGGCGATGACGCCGGCGCAGATGGACGAGCTCCGCCGGCTCTTCGGCCTCGACAAGCCGCTGCTGCTGCAGTACGCGGACTGGATCGGGCACGTGCTGCGGGGCGACTTCGGCGTCTCCCTGCGGACGAGCCGCCCCGTGCTCCCCGACATCCTGGCGCGGCTGCCGCTCAGTGCGGAGATCACCCTGCTGGCCCTCCTCATCGCGCTTGTGATCGCCGTCCCGATCGGGATCGCGGCCGCGCTCCGGCGCGGCTCCGCGGCCGACGCGGCCATCCAGTTGGGCGGGCTCGCGGGCCTCAGCATCCCGAATTTCTGGCTCGCGACCATGCTGCTCTTGGTGCTGGGCAACGCCGGATCGATCGCCTCGATCGGCATCTACGTCGGGTTCTTTGCGGACCCGGCGAAGAATCTCGCGGTGATGCTGCTCCCGTCGTTCTCGCTCGGGATCGCGCTGGCCGCGGTGATCATGCGCTTCCTCCGGTCGTCCCTGCTCGAAGTGCTCGGACAGGACTACGTTCGGACGGCGCGCGCCAAGGGACTCCGCGGACGTCTGGTCCTGTACCGGCACGTGCTGCGGAACGCGCTGATCCCGGTCATCACCGTCGTCGGCTTCCAGGCCGGCTACCTCTTGGGCGGGACCGTCGTCATCGAGGAGGTCTTCGCGCTCCCCGGCATGGGCCGGCTCGCGCTCGCGGCGATCGGCCAGCGCGACTACCCGGTCGTGCAGGGGGTCGTCCTCGTTATCGCGCTGCTGTTCGTCCTCGTCAACCTCGCCGTGGACCTGCTCTACGCGGTGGTGGATCCCCGGGTGCGGTACGCCTGAGCCCGATGGCAACGTCCGCGCTCGAGAAGACCGCCGCCGCCCGGCGGCAGCCCGGACCGGTCCGGCGGCGGGCGACGGCCGTCGTCCGGATGGCGCGGACGCCGCTCGCGGTGGCCGGCGGCGCGATCGTCGCCGCCTATCTGCTTGCGGCGCTCGGAGTCCCGGCGCTGTCGCCGCACGATCCGCTCCAGATGCAGCCGCAGTCGCTCCTGGCACCGCCGGGAGCCGGGCACCCTTTCGGCACCGACCAGTTCGGCCGGGACCTGCTGGCGCGCCTCCTCTACGGCTCCCGGTCGTCGCTCGCGGTCGCCTTCGGGTCCGTGATCCTGGCGCTCGGCGCCGGCGGGCTCGCCGGCCTCGTCGGCGGCTACCGGGGCGGCATCCTCGACAACGTGCTGATGCGCACGATGGACGTGATCTTCGCCTTTCCCGCGGTCCTCCTCGCGATCTCGATCATGGCCGTCGCGGGGACCGCCGTCACGAACGTCATCGCGGCCATTGGGATCGTCTACACGCCGCAGTTCGCCCGGGTGACCCGGGCGAGCGTGCTGGAAACGCGGGGCCGCGAATACGTGGAGGCGGCGAACGCGCTCGGAGCGGGGACGGTGCGGATCCTCGCCCGGCACGTGCTGCCCAACATCTCCGCCCCGCTCATCGTGCAGACGTCGCTCAGCCTGTCGTTCGCGATCCTCACCGAATCGGCGCTGAGCTTCCTCGGACTCGGCACGCAGCCGCCGACGCCCTCGTGGGGCAACATGCTGGCGGAGGCGCGGCGGTTCATGGTCCTTGCACCCTGGACCGCGGTCTTTCCGGGGGCCGCGATCGCGCTGATCGTGCTCGGCTTCAACCTGCTCGGCGACGGACTCCGCGATGTGCTCGATCCGCGGCTCCGTCTGTGACGAGGACGGTGCGCCCGCGGAAGGAGATGGGATGATGCCGCAGGATGAACGCGCCACCGAAGCGGCCAACCCGGCGACCCGCGACTTCGATCTGCTGCCGGTGCTCGAACAGGCGCGCCTGATGAACGCGGAGGACCACCGGGTCCCCGAGGCCGTCGCGGCGACGCTCCCCGCAATCGCGACCGCCGTCGCGCGCATCGGCGCCGCCCTCGAAGCCGGCGGGCGGCTGCTGTACGTGGGCGCGGGAACGAGCGGACGCCTCGCGACGCTCGACGCCGTGGAGTGTCCGCCCACCTTCGGCACCGCGCCCGAGACGGTGCAGGCGATCATTGCCGGCGGGCCGCGGGCGCTCGTGGAGGCCGTCGAAGGCGCGGAAGACGACGCCGCGGCCGGGGCCGCCGAAATGGACGCGCGCGGCGTGGGAGGGGCCGACGTCGTGGTCGGGATCGCGGCGAGCGGTGAGACCCCGTTCACCGTCGGCGCCGTTCGCCGGGCGCGGGAGCGGGGCGCCTGGACCGCCGGCATCGCGTGCAACGGCGGGTCCTCGCTCGAAGCCGCGTGCGACCTCGCGATCACGCCGCTCGTCGGCCCGGAGGTGATCGGCGGCAGCACCCGCCTCAAGGCCGGAACCGCCCAGAAGCTGGTCCTCAACATGCTGAGCACGCTCGCGATGGCGCGCCTCGGCAAAGTGTACGGCAACCTCATGATCGACCTGCGCGCCACGAACGCGAAGTTGCGCCGGCGGGCGGCCCGCATCGTGGCCGCGGCGGCCGGGGTCGGGGAAGATCGCGCCGCGGCAGCCCTCGCCGCCTCCGGCGGCCACGCGCGGGTTGCGATCCTGATGCTACGGCTGGGGCTCGACGCGGAGGCGGCGCGGGCGCGGCTCGCGCGCGCCGGCGGGTCGCTGCGCCGGGCGCTCGGCGAGGCGTCTTGATGGCATGGCCCTGGCTCGACGCGATCCTCGCCCGCCCGACGAAACGCATCGTGGGACTCATCTCCGGCACGTCGGCGGACGGCATCGCCGCGGCCGTCGCGGAGATCACGGACGGGGAGGGACGCGACTGCGACCGCCCCGGCGTCGTCCTTCGCGGATTCCTATCGTCGCCCTATCCCGGCGAAGTGCGGCGGCGCGTCCTGCGGGCGTGCGTGGATCCGTTGACCACGCAGGCCCTCGCCTCACTCAGTTACCTGGTCGGCGAGTTGTTCGCCGACGCGGCGCGGGAGACGGTCCGGACGGCCGGCCTGCGCCTCGACGAGATCGACCTGATCGCCTCGCACGGACAGACCGTGGCGCACGTCGGCGTGCCCGACCCGGCGGACCCGCTCGGCCGGGCCGCCACGCTGCAGATCGCGGAACCGGCGGTCATCGCCGCCCGGACCCGCCGCCCCGTCGTCGCCGACTTCCGCGCCGCGGACATCGCCGCCGGCGGACAGGCGGCGCCGTTCGTTCCCTACGCGGACCTGCTGCTGCTCGGCGGGCCGCGCGGCCGGATCGCGCTCAACCTCGGCGGCATCGCGAACTTCACGGTCCTGCCGGCGAATCCCCGGCGCGACGACGTCTACGCGTTCGACTGCGGGCCGGCCAACATGGTGATCGACGGCCTGGTGGGGCATTTCAGCGGCGGGGCGGAAACGTTCGACCGGGACGGGCGCCGCGCCGCGCGGGGGACGGTCCGGACCGAGGTCCTGGACGAGTGGATGCGCGATCCCTTCGTCGCGGCCGCGCCGCCCAAGACCGCCGGCCACGAACAGTACGGTCAGGCCTATCTCCGCGCGCTGTTGTCGCGGTGGGGCGACCTGCCGACCGATGACCTCGTGGCCACCGCGACGGCGTTCGCCGCCGGCGCGGTGGCCCGGAACATCACGCGCTACGTGACGCCGAGGCACGCGATCGACGAGCTCATCGTCTCGGGCGGGGGCGCGCACAATCCCGTGTTGATGGACCGCCTCGCGCGGGCCGTGGCACCGATTCGCGTCCGGCGGATCGACGAGTTCGGGATCCCGGGGGATGCGAAGGAAGCGCTCGCCTTCGCGCTGCTGGGGCATGCGAGTCTGATGGGCCGCCCCGGCGCGCTGCCGCGGGTGACCGGCGCGGCATACGCGGCGATCCTCGGCACGTGGACCTGGCCCCCGCCGCACCGGGACCCCTTGTGACGCGGCGCGCCCGGTGACCGCGGATCGCTTTGTTGAGGCCGTCCGTGTGCTCGGGGACGGCGTCGGGACGGCGTATCCGGGGGCCGTCCTCGCGGTGCTGTGGCGCGGCGAGGTCGCGGTGCGATACGCGGCCGGCCGGACCGCGGCGCGCGCCGGCGCGCCGGCGGCCGCGCCGGACACGATCTACGATCTTGCCTCGCTGACCAAGGTCGCCGCGACGGTGCCGTTGATTTTGCAAGGGGTGGCGGAAGGCCGGCTCGCCCTCGACGACCCGGTCCCGGCGCACCTGCCAGAGTGCCCGCACCACAACGTGACGATCCGGCATCTCCTGACGCACACGTCGGGACTGCCGGCGTGGATTCCGTTCTACCTGGAGGCGGCGGGTGCCGAGGCGATCGTGCGGCGGGCCGCGGCCACCTCGCTCGTGGCCCGGCCCGGAGCCCAGGTCACGTACAGCGACATCGGGTTCATCTTGCTCGGAGAGATCGCCCGGCGCACGCTTGGAGAACCTCTCGACGTCCTGGCCGCGCGCCGCGTCTTTGCGCCGCTCGGGATGACGCAGACCGGCTACCGGCCCGCGGCCGGCGGCGACGTGCACGGCGGCGGCGCCGGCGACAGGGCGCGGATCGCCCCGACGGAGGACGGGACCGCGATCGAACAGCACATGACCGACGACCCGCAGTGGGCGGAGGCGGGACACCGTCATACCTGGCGCCGCTACCTGATTTGGGGAGAAGTCCATGACAGCAACGCGCACGGGATGGGCGGCGTCTCGGGCCACGCGGGGCTCTTCGGGATCGCGGACGACCTCGTGCGCTATGCGCGGATGTGGCTCGCGGACGGCCGGGGACCGCGGGGGCGCGTGCTCGAGCGGGCGCTGGTGCGAGAGGCGATCACGCCCGAGACCCCTCCGCCCGGCCGCCGGGGCCTGGGGTGGGCGCTTACCGGCAGCCACGGCTGGTGGGGCGACGCGCTCTCCCCGCGCGCGTTCGGTCACACCGGGTTCACCGGCACGGCGATCGTGATCGATCCGCCGCGCGATCTGGCGATCGTGCTGCTCTCCAACGCGGTACATCTCGGACGCGACCGCACCGGCATTCTCACCCTGCGGCCGGCGGTCGCCGCGGCGGTCGCCGCCGCGATCACCTAAGCCCCGCTATACCCATGCTTTCCATCGAATCAAAATCGATCAAAGGAAGAAGACTACGATGGCGACAATGTTCATCAAAGGTGCGAGACTCGTCAACGCAGCGAGACGGTAATCCCCCCTCTTGAACAATAGCCATGAACTGATCATGGATGCGGGAGACACGATCGCGAGGCCGAAGCCGGCGGAAGCAATAATTATGAGCCGCCAGAGGCCGTGTTCAAGGCCAAAGCCTCCCGGCGCAATTAAGTATCCGGTGATGAAGGAGAAGAAGAATGACACTCCGGAGACGAATGTCATGGCGATCAAGACGACCCGTGCACCATGCGCCGTGGGCATCAAATACCTGAGCGTAAGTCCGGCGATCAGAACCAGCAGGACCAGGCCATAGGATGCGCGGGCTCCGATCCCCGGGGAGTCCGGAGGCATGGTCAGTGACCACGGCCTTGTCGTCGCCACAACGCGGCCCGAGGCCGTATCTATTATTGAGACCGTTCCACTTCCGGAATTCGCGACGTAGACATCCTTGCCTGACGGAGCGACTGCCAAGCCGCCTGGTGTGTCTCCAACCTTTATCGTCGCGGTGACCGTGCGGCCTGCGAGATCGAGGACCGACACCCTTCCCTTATCGAAGTCAGAGACGTAAGCGCGCTCCCCCGATGGATCGAAGGCGACGGCTCCGGGATATCCGCTTCCGGGGATCTCGGACACGACCGTGGCCGCCGCCGCATCGATGATCGCCACCATATTCTGCGACTCCGCCACGTTAAACCCAACTATCACCGTCCTCCCGGTAGGATCGACGGCGAGGCTGCTGAATGTCGGCTCGTAGACTCCCGGGCCCATGACAGGCGGCCGGTTCCAGACCCGAATTGTCCG